>JAYTAK010000322.1:0-1864 GCA_043737515.1 Candidatus Kuenenia sp.
CGGGCCAGATGCCATCGGTGAGATTGGACTTCCGCCATCGTTCCGGCGCTTCGATGGAATCCAGTGCCGTCACGGCGGCATTGGCCGCGACGCTGGTGCCATCAGAAGTCAGCGCGTCGAGTTCCGCGATCGCCAGAATGAAATCGTTCTGACGTGTTGCCAGCTTCGTTGCGACGATCCGTACATAACGAGCCGTCACGCTGCATGGAATTGTAACGGGGGCGATTCCGGGATTGGGCGCGTCAGTGGCCGTCGCATCATGCAGAATGACGGGTGATTCCCCGGCGGCACGCTGCGCGACCGTCGATCCTTCGATCCGGTAACGCACGGGGAATCCGAATCCGGCACCGATTCCTGCAAAGTCATCATGGCAAGGATGCAGGATCACGGACGACAATTCGACATCTCGACCCAGATCGATTTCGACCCATTTGTCTGTGTCAGCCGCAGCGGCAATCTGGCTGTGATAACCAAATTCAGGACGCTTGGCGGCAGGTTCCGCCATCGGACGCAGCTTGCCGATTTGCGCTTCCAGCATCGCGAGTTTGTCACCACCTTCCGCCCGGATGGCGGCTTCCAGCTTGGTCAACTCCTGCTGCGCTGTCGTCCTCTGCACGCTGAGTTCATGCCGGCGAGTTTCTGTCGCAGGATCCGTGTCATACGGTCGGTCTGCGCGATCAACGGCGGCGAACACGGACTGCAGGCTGTAATAATGCTGCTGAGTGAACGGATCAAATTTGTGATTGTGACATCGCGCGCATTGGATGGTGGCACTGCAGAAGGTGTTGAGTGCCCCCGTCACCATATCGTCGCGATCCAGATTGCGCGCCACCATGCCGTCGATTTTGCTTTCCGAAACTTCGACATGTCCGATGAAATCCCACGGACCTGCGACGATGAATCCCAGTCCCAGAATCCCGTCCGGCTCACCGGGAAACAGCACATCGCCGGCGATCTGTTCCTGCACAAAATGCGTGTACGGTTTGTCGTCATTGAAGGAGCGGATGACGTAATCACGATACGGCCACGCATTCGGTCGCAGCTTGTCTTTATCGTAACCGCAGGTGTCGGCGTACCGCACAACATCCAGCCAATGCCGCGCCCAGCGTTCACCATAGTGCGGAGACGAAAGCAGTCGATCGACAATGCGTTCGTACGCATCCGGAGAGGAATCGTTGACGAAGTCGGCGATGTCCTGTGGTTCAGGTGGCAGCCCGATGAGGTCAAACGTCACGCGGCGAATCAGCGTGCGTCGATCCGCTTCCGGAGATGTCGCCAACGCATGCTCACGCAGTTTGCGCAGCACGAACGCATCGACCGGCGTGCGCAGCCATTGACGCGCCGCAGCGTCGTCGAAGACCGGCGGTGTCACTGGCATGATCGGACGCAGCGACCACCAGTCGAAATTGTCGATCGTCGGTTCCGTCAGACTAATAGTGTCCGGCCAATTCGCGCCATCGGAAATCCACTGTCGCAGCACGGCGACTTCTTCGTCAGTCAGTGGATCTGCGTTTTTCGGCATCGCTGGCGGGAGGCTGGCTGATTCAGGAACAACGACGCTGAGCAATCGGCTTTCATCCGGTTTCCCTGGCTCGACGAATCCGGAGTCCCGCAGGTCTTGCCGTGTCTGCAACGAAAACTCGCCCTTGCGGTCATTCTCGTTATGGCAACTCAGGCACCGTCGCTCAAGCAGCGGCGCGACCTTGTCGCGGAACAAGTCATCGGCCAGCGACGGGGTTCCTGTCGTGACTAATGCGATGAACGCTATGCAGGCGGAAAGCAGGGCTGGGTGCGTTTGCACAAGGGCGATCTCTTCGGGAGAAACTGGCGGGCAACCAACGATGGGGATGAAGTGTAAGGATAA
>JAYTAK010000323.1:0-1862 GCA_043737515.1 Candidatus Kuenenia sp.
TGACGACAGCACACGATGCAACCCAGTCGGTTGATCCACATGTGCCGTTGTCAGCGCGGTCATCGGCGCTGAACGATGAACTCCTGCGGGAGTTGCTGCTGTAAAGTGGGATAAGCTTCCAGCTTGTCAGGCACTACATGAAATGCAGAAGAAATCAACAATCCGCCAACGCCAATCCGCTCACGAATCGCATGGTATCGGCAAACTGATGCATGCCGCTCGCCTAGGCTATTGCTTTCGACATTTATCAATTCTTGAGGTGCGTTATGAATATCAGACTTGTGATCGCATGTGGAATCTGGCTGGGGGCAATCCCAATTGCTTGGGCGCAGCCGCCGGTTGCAGCGTTGTCTCAGACCACTCCGACGACTCCGTCAAAGCAGCCGCCGTTTGTGCCGGCGGCGGATGGTGGACTGGGATCCACGATGACTCTGGAGCAGCAGAAGGCTCCGATGAAACAACAGGAAGAAAAGGCGGCGAGACTTCGAGTCACTTCGCCAGCGGGTGAGCCGGTTCCTGCCTTGAAGTACCAGTTCTGGCCAGCTCGATCGGCCTTGAAACCCGGCTCAGCTCAGCAGCATTTCTTTCGGGCCTTGACGCTTCTGCTGAATCAGCCTGCGGAGCATCGAAAGCAACTTGATGCACTCTCGGTCACAGATGGCGAAGATCCGAGTATCTCACAAATCCGGAACTTTGTTGAAACGCAGACGGCGGTTCTCAGCGAACTTCATACGATGGCTCTGTCAGAAGTGGTCGATATGGACCACCACATTCGTGACCTTCAGGGAGTCGAGTTGTACAGTTTTCTGCTTCCGGATGTTCAGGAAGCCAGATCACTGGCACGGCTGCTGCGACTGCGCGCCATTGAACAACTGGATCGCCATGATTTCGAAGGAGCTGTTTCCACCATCTCGGACGGTTACCGGTTGTCATCGCTGATCGCGACCGGCGAAACGCTGGTTGAACAACTTGTTGCCATCGCGATCGCCTCGATCATGGAGGACACGGTCGATCGAGCCATTCAGACACTGGGGTGCCCGAATCTGTACTGGGCGCTTGCCAGTCTGCCGCGTCCCATTTCGAAAATCCGGGATTCGGTGCAGTTTGAAATGCACTTTCTGACGAGACTGTTTCCTGAGCTTTCCGACGCGGAGTACAAGAGTTATCCCGAGGATGTGTGGAGAAAGAAATGGGTCGATTCACTTGAACCCCTCGGGAAATTGATGGGCAATTCATCGAACAAAGTTCCACTGGCGCTGGCGATGGCAACTGTCGGTTTTGTGGAGCCTGCACGGCAGCGGCTGCTGGCATCCGGTTTTTCGCTCGAGAAGCTGGCTGACATGCCGCCGACGCAGATCGTCATCATCGATACCGCGAGAGAACTACGTCGAGTATCGGATGAGTCCGTGAAAGCCTATCTGTTGCCGATCGAGATGCGCAGACCGCTCATGGTTGCCAGAGACAAACGCTTTCAACAATGGGTTCAGGAGGAACGCTGGTCTTCCGGCGGAGCCATGGTCGCCTCGGTCTTCTTTCCCGCCATTTTTCAGGTGCATGAGGCGGAAGTGCGAAAACTGATGACGCATCAGCGCCTGATGACAGTCGAAGCACTCCGGATGCATGCGGCGACGCATGAGGGAAAACTGCCCGAATCGCTGGATCAACTGGATCCGGTTCCTGCCATGCCGGATCCGTACACGGGAAAGCCGTTTGGTTACCGTGTTGAATCGATCGATGGTCGAACCATCGTGATCCTCACAGGTGAAGTCCCGGCGACGGCCGAATCGCTGAGGGAGTATCGTGTTCAGATTGGGCAGGAATGAGGCAGCGGTGAGCGGTTGGGCGTCAGCCCTCCGTGGCCC
>JAYTAK010000324.1:0-4390 GCA_043737515.1 Candidatus Kuenenia sp.
GCCAGCTTCACTTCCGTCGCAGCCAGTGTTGGGGAATCGGAACCGAAATGGAAGACGACCGACTGATTTGCGCCCGATGGCTCGGACACATCCACGAAAGCGGCAGCAGGCAGTGGCGGCGGCGTCACGCTTTCGGCAGCCGGTTTTCGCAGTCCGAACAGTCCGGCGAGTTCCGATCGCAGATCCGTGGCCGGAATGCGTGACGCTTCGTTCGATTCGCGGTAATCCGGATGTCCGTCCAGATCCGCATCATGGTAAACACGGCGATCAGATTTCAGCTCATCCGCGTATGATGAACCGAACGGCGATCCCGGCGACGGCGATCCGACATACTGCGCGGGTTCAGTATGCTTCCGCATGGCCACCTGGATTTCGGCACGAGCCAGTTCCAGTTGCTGCCGCGCTTCCAGCAACAGACGCCGCTGGTTTTCGATGTCGCCCTCCGTGTGCTCGATTTTCCGCGTGCGTTCACGGAGTTCTTCATCGCGGCGATCCAGCAGATCCGCGCGTTGATCCAGTTCCCGTGACATCGCTTCACAGGATTCAACAAGAGCGAAATCCGCACCAGGCGAAGGCACGGGCGATCCTGCCATGCCGTCCTGAGCAGACTCAGCCAGTTTCGTGCTGAGTGCATCCCGTTCCTGAACGGACTTCGCCAGTTCCGCCCGCAGCGTTTCCAGCTCGTCGTTCACCTGCAGGAGCTTCGATTCACTCAACTGCAGACTGTGACAGTGTTCCTCAATCGACTGATAGGCCTGCTGCAGGCGTTGTTCCTGCATCCCCGATTCACCTTTGAGGCGATGTGCGTCTTCGACGTCCTGCCGCGCGTCCTGGAGAGCCTTCTGCAACTCCCGGACGGCGGACAGCAGGGCTTCTCGCTCAGCCCGCAACGAATCCCGCTCGCAGTCGGTGGCCGACAGGGTCTGCTGCATCTCATCCAATTGCTGCCGGACCGTCAACAGTTCCGCAGCGCTCTCAGCGGCGACCACGTTTGCTCCGTCTATCGGGCGCTCATGGCGGATCGCCTCACGGTGGGCCTGTCGATCACGCTTGAACTGCTCAACGCGGCGATGAACGTCCGCAGCGCGGTGGTCGAGTTCGGACTCATGCTGTTTCTGTTCGGCCGCACGCAGATCGAGCACGGCGAACCGACTTCGCATGTCTTCCAACTGCCGCGCAACCAGCACTTCGCGTTCGGCGATGCCCGATTCGCGACTGGCCAGATCCTGACGTAGTTGAGACAATGCGTTTCGTTCGCAGAGCAGATCCTTGTTCGCACTTTGCAAGGCCGAGCGTTCGGATTCCGCAGCCTGGACGATCGAGTTGGCAGACTTACGAGTCTCAGCAAAACGTGCTTCCGCAGCGGCAATTTCCGCAGCCCGGCGATCCAGTTCTTCCCGCTCCGCTCGGATCGAAGCCGCCTGCTGTGCCTGGGCATGGACGTCCACAACGTCTACGAACGGTGTCTGCGGGGCAGCGCTCATTGTCGGAGCCGCCATTTGTTGCCGTCGCAGCGACTTCAACGTCAACAACCTTGCGGCAACCTCGTTGGCTCGCGAGTCGATTTCCGACTCCCGTTCCTGAAGAGCCAATTGCCGGGCGTCGATCGATTCCTGAAGCTGTCGCAGTTCGACCTGAGCCTGGTCAGCCTTGTGCCGTTCGCGGACGGCCGCTTCTTTCTGTGCTGCGATGGCAGCCAGTTGTTCCATGCTTAAAGTTTCAGCGTTGACCGCTGCACAGGCGGCGGCTTTTTGTTCCGCCTCCGCAAGTGCTTTCGCTCGGTTGGACAGAGCGGCTTCCTGCTGCATCAGTGTTTCTGTCTTCTTCAGCAGTTCAAGATCTCGCTGGCTGAGCGACGATTCGCGTGCAGCGAACCCGTCACACAACTGCTGAAATTCCGTCTCCCGATTCTGCAGTTGAGTCTCGCGGCTGTGCAGTTCGGCGTGCGCAGTGTGAGTCAGGTCGAGCAACGGTCGCAGTGCCGCTTCCTGCTGCGAAAGATCGCGCTGAGCCTGTTCCGCCGCAGCGAGCGTCCTGGAATTCTGTTCGGCAGCGTCCGCCAGATGTCGCTGCTGGTTTGCCAGAGCCTGGCCCCGTCGATCAGCCTCCTGTGATCGCAGAAAACTCTCGCGTTCCTGGGCGGCGAGTTGCTCCTGTTTCAGCACCAAGTCGTTCCATTGTGCTGCCATCCGGGACGAGCGTTCCTCGATCGCGGTCAGGCGGGTGTCAGCATCGCGTTCGCGTTCGCGTGCGACCTGAGTAAGTTCCTCAAGCTGCTGCTGACGCAGCGTCAGCAGTCGCTGATGTTCTTCCAGCTCTTTCTGCAGTGCCGCCTGGCAGGACGTGTCCTGAACAGGCAACGCGGCGCTCACGGCAGGGATTGGATGCGAATTCGTCGTCAGATCGGCCGTTGGTCGCTGAGCAATGTTCGCGGCAGAGTTAAATGACATCCGCGGCTGAACGTGGGGCTCGGGCAGATATGACGGCGCGTCTTGATAATCCAGACGGTACGACACCGGTCCGAGTGAAATGACGTCGCCTTCACGGAGTCGGTTGACGCCGCTCACGGGCAGATCATTGATCCAGACGCGGCCATCCTGGCGATTGACCGAAAACGTCCCGGCCTGGCGGATGAAGCTGCAATGCGCGGCCTCCGCACCGGAGAATTCCAGACCGAATTCACTCGCCGCAGCGGAACCGCACCGGTACGTCCCGTCTGCCTGCGCGCAGAAGGATTCGTGGGGAGCACCATACAATGGTGTCAGCACGGGGATGCGAATGCTGGACGATTGAGCGGGCCGTGTTGTCGCAACCGACATGACGTTCTCCGAAGAGCTGTTAACTTCTGAACATTCACCAGGCCCGTTTGTCCTCCGTCAGGATGACAGACGACACAGCTTCGCCACGGACGCAGCCTGAATCATAAGCAGCGGTCGTGTCGATTCTGCGGCCCGGCAGAAAATGGGTAGATATTGCAACCTGTGAAAGACATATCCCATAAAGGTGCTTCAGGACGTAACCACATGCTGCCGGAACGCAACAGGCCCGAGAAACGGGGCAGTCCGGTGGAGCGATTCCGATTCTGACGATCGCGCGGCTCTGGCGGCCAAAGGTAAGTTGCCGAAAAACAGGCCGAAGCGCGGAGAATAACGATGGTCAATGATCGTCGTGCCGCGAATGATGCATGTACGTGTCCTGACGGATACCGCACGCACAGCGATGCTGCCGAGCGGATGACGAACGGCAACTAAGTTGGAGGATTGCTCCGCCGCATCCGTGCCAGCTCGGCGAACCGCAGTAAGCGGCGAGCTAGGATCAAAGGCAATGGCTGTTTAGCCAGGAAATCATAAGTTCCAACGGTCACGGACGATTGAGTATTCGTTTACATGCCGGCGCACACGGAGCGGTGAGCGGTCATGTCCGACATCAGGTTTCCAACGTGTTTAACGGCGAATCAAACTCATCCGCGCGCCTCCTGTGGAATTCCTCTCATCTGCTGTTGTGTGTGCTGCAGGTCGCGACCGTGTCCTGGGGGCTGCTGACGCCTGATCCGTTTTCGGTTGTTCGTGACACATCGCTGAACTGGATGGAGAGTGTGAGCGATCTGCTGATGCACACCCTGGTGTTTGCCATCCTGTCGGCCACAGTATTCAGTCTGTGCCTTGCGATCTTTGGTGAATTCCCGACGTTGGCCGTCTTCGGCATGCTGGGCTACTGTATCACAGTGGAAGGACTTCAGGCATTCGTGCCCGGCCGCAGTTGCGACCCCCGCGACGCGATCGCCAACGTCGCCGGCTTCGTCCTCGGCCTGACATTCGTCCGCGTCCTTTCCCTCCTCCGCCCCACCCCGGCTCAAGCGTAACTCCAAAGTGGGATAAACTTCCAGCTTGTCAAGTCCACCAAAAAGCATCCACCGTCCATTCATCTCAGCCCCGTCAGCAGCATACCCCGCGCAGAAACGCCCGGATTCGCCGTTTGCCGGCATTCGGGTTTGGCCCCCCCCAAAAAAAACGCCCGCGACCATGGTGCCCCGTGTCTCCGACGCGGGATTCCAAATGTTGTTTTCCTGAGAGCATTTTTCGGCACCACGCGTGCCATCTTCGATCTGCTCCCTGACTGACGCCGTCAGACTTCTTTGTGCCGCGCATCGGGGATGCCGTCGTCGTTCCAATCGCAGTTTGTCACCGCAGATATCACGGATGGCACGGATGAGGCACAGTGTGCTGATCCGTGACATCCGCGACATCCGCGGTCAAAAAACTCTGTCACGCTCTTCCGTGGATTATCGAAGATTAGCGTCGGTGAGTGCTCCATGTGTTTGTCACACTAGGTTGCGGGCGACGCCGGGGCCAAGTCAATCTAAAGTTGCGTTGACTCGCCGGACTCTCAT
>JAYTAK010000325.1:0-4387 GCA_043737515.1 Candidatus Kuenenia sp.
CATCAAGCATGACTGAGATCCGAAGGAAGACAAAAACGAAGCCATTGACAAGACTGTTCCAACAACATTTCCATGTCTAAGAGCCCCGGCTTCCTGCCAGGAGCAAACTGCAGTCGGCAACGAAGTGCCATCACTCCACCTTCTCCAGCTTCAGATCATCAAACCAGGCGGTACCGGTACACGAACGTCCGTGGTGTCCAAGACGGCAGCCAATATTCAGCACGTTCTGATCGCCGCTGTGAAATTCCAGTGTCACCTGCTTCCAGTCGGAGGTCCCAAGGATCGATTCGCTCGAATCCTCGCGATCGAAGATGTTTAAAATCGCCCCTGTCGTTCCGGACTCGTTCGGGTCAACCATAACACCCTCAGTTCTGATCCAACCAGTCAGGCGATACTTGCTGTTGGGAATGACGGCAACGGCCTGATAAACCGAAACATCGTCTGCGTCTTCCGTGACTTGAATCCTCAGCGCACCGGATCCCTCGTGGAACACGTCAGAAGAAACGGACACTTGTGACGGGCGATTCTTCCACGTCGATATTTCCCAATGACTCAACTGAGATCCTTCGAAGTCTGCCTCTGATTGGAAATCGGCAAGTTCTTTCACAGCGGGAACTGGGCTGGCCGTAAGGTCATCAGGTTTGTTTGCCTTGATTACCCTGCATTCCGGCATGGCGGCTTCGAAGTCTGACCAGGCTTGCTGAGAGATACTCGTGCTGAGCGCGGCGAGGAGCTTCAGATTGGTAAGCCCTCTTATTGCCAGCAGTCCCTTATCCGTGACCTTTGCTGCATCGTCCAGAAACAGTGTTTCAAGATGATCAAGGCCCGCTAGCTGCTCAAGTCCTCGGTCCGTCACATTTTCGGACAGAAAGAGCGTGCGAAGTTGGGGCATGCTGCGTATTTGAGCCATGCCCCTGTCTGTAACTCGCGTTTTTTGCAAGTCCAGGCTTTCAAGGGAAGTGAGTGCTGCCAATGGAATCAAATCATCGTCCGTTGTATCGCATTCATAGAGTCCAAGCTCTCTAAGATTCTTCGCCCGTACAATCGATGGCATCAACTGCCGGGAATTTGATTGACCTACAATTCGCAAGAACTTCAGCCCGCTGATGTCCGTGAAACTGTTGAGAATTTCGGGACTAAGTGTAGTTTTGGAATAGTAGATCAGCGTCGACAAATCACGACATTTCAGGAGTTGCCGCACTCCGTCACTTGTGATTACGTGCGGGCCGTCGATGCTCAAAACCGTCAGTCCCGAGTGTTGCGAGATCTGCTGTAATGTGGCATCCGTAACCACGGCCTTATCCGAGAACCGCAGAGCAACATGACTTTGTATCGACAACACAGTCCAGATGTCTGCTGGAATCAGTCCATCCACCGTTTCCAGTGAACCAGCAAGTGCGACATGCTCCACATCGGAGTATGACTCATCGCCATCACTCAGCATGGAATAAACGTTCAGCTCTTTGAGCCGCAAAGAACCTGTCATCCACGCTTCGTAGTTGAACCGCTGACTTCGCCGTGACGAATCCTCAACTCGCGTGAAAGTGAGAGTCCCCTGACCAAGAGAAAAATCAGGGGTTAGCCCCTTCGGCCGCTCAGAACCGGGACTGGCAATGCAGACCGTAAGTTCATCACCAGACAAGCGGTACGCCGCAAGACGAGTTCGCTTCGATTCTTCGATCGTTCCACCAATATCATTGAGATCAAGCGTCCCGCCATACTGACCAGCACCCAATGTCACTGAATAGGCATTTGACTCAAAATCACGTGAAGAACTCGCTGACTTTTGGACCAGGAATCGCCCCTCAAAGACCCAAACCATTTGCTTTGCCTTTGCAATCATCTTTGGAGTCGGTGGCCGGTTGGCGTCGATAGCCATGTCCGTTACCTGCCATGCTCCCTGAAGCTGCTTGAGATCACCATCAAGTTTTGCAGACTCAGTCGAGGATGAAGTCGTTGCTATCGACATCGAGTTCTTTAGGGCATTTTGCTCAGTCGTGGTCTCGGAGCCAGATGCATCTGGAGGCTGACTCAAAGATGCGGTCGACGCCGTATTTGAATCTGATGTCGTTCCATTGTCGCTGTCTGCGGTGACTCCATCAGTATCATTGATTGGGCCTGAGGGCCAGAGCATCCGGGCAGTCACGCCGATCACGCAAACACTAATCCCGACGGCCAGAACAATTTGATTCATCCGATTCTTGCCGCCGGACACCTTTGATCTTATGCGTCCGCCTCCGGGCAACTTCTTTGGAGATGCTCCAGCAGATGAGCCCGATGTGCTTCGTCGGGGAGAGTTGCCTGGCTTCCGCTGAGTCCGTTGACTGCCATAGCCTGTTTCATCCAGGGCGGAATCATCGGCCGCTTCAGCAGTGTTCGATTCAGTGTTGTTGGGCACTTTGAGCAGCGTGGCACACGCTGGGCACTTGACTCCACAGCCAGCCGTCTCGCCCTTCACCACGAACTTCTTGCCACAAAGACATTCCACTCGAATACTCATGCCAAACTGCCTCTTGTGCTATCGAACTGATGTGATAAGGACGCAGGGCAGTGGATTCGATCCGGAAACCTATTGCAACTTGCCACGAGCCAATTTTGCGTCTATTCGGTCTGAATCTCTCGATCGACTTTACTACGTCCTCCAAAACCTTTGTATACAGCGAAGGTTAATCCACCTTCTCCAGCTTCAGATCATCAAACCATGCTGTTCCGGTGCAAGCACTTCCATGATTTCCAAGACGACATCCGATGTTCAGAACGGACGCATCGCCGCTGTTGAATTCCCAGGTGATCTGTTTCCAGTCGGATGTCCCAAGGATCGACTCAGTGGACACGTCTTGATCGAAGAGTGTCAGGCAGGCACCCGTGGTGCCGGCCTGTTCAGGATCAACCGAAACACCATCGGTTTTAATCCACGCGGTCAGCCGGTATCGTTGATTGGGCACGACAGTCACTGGTTGATACAGCGACGCATCGTCGGCATCATCTGTAATCTGCATCTTCAAAGCGGCGGTTCCTTCATGGATCACGTCCATCGAAAGGGAAACCTGCTCCGGCCGATTCTTCCAGGTGGTCACCTGCCAGTGATTGACCGTTGAGTCTTCAAAAGATGCTTCCTGCTCGAATTCCGCAGATGTGGAAACCTGCTTCCACAGGTCCGAGCCGTTGAACACATGCATGGCCTCAGTGACGGCTGACTTCGCGTAAGCATCAAACTGGTAGCGCGGTTCCTTGATGACCTCCAGCATCTGCTCTCGATAGCGAGCCACTTCTTCCGTATGCCCCAGCTTGTGATGAGCCATGGCAAGAAACGCGAGGTGAAAAGGCGACGGCCCGATAAGATTCAGTTCTCCGGACAGAGTGTCTGCAGCTTGATTCAACGTTTGAATCGCCGCATCGTTCTGTCCATCTCGAAACTCAGCCATGCCCAGCGTCGTCAAATGATTGGCCGCCGGAAACTTGTTGCAAACGTCCCGCATCTTCTGAACTTGCCCTGAAGACAGAGGGCTCGAACCATCCGAAGTTGGTTTCCTCACAAGCTCCCATGTTTCGCCATTGATTGTCGCAGCCGATTCTTCTGTCAGCGCTGGTAGGTCTGTTCCACGGGGCAGTTGAAGTGCCTCTTCGACGATGTGCGGCAATTTCTGCTTAGGACCAACGCGGGAGTCTTTTAGTTTTTGGTATGCATCGTGTAATTCATCATGAAGCAAAGCATCTTGAGGAGAGAGTTTTAGTAGCCACGCCGCATGAAACACGCCCTGATACCGGTTTCCGGCAGATTTGGCCGCCGCCAGTTGTTCCTTGTGCCAGCGAGGCTTGGGGCGAGCCAGCAATTCCCGTCGCAGACGTTCCTGCGGCGTGTTCTTGAAGGATAGGTCCACCAGCAGCACCGCATTTTCGGAGGGTATTGCCAGCCAGCGTCCATCGAGCGATCTCGAATCCCCGCTGCCGGATGAAACAGGAAACTCCAATGGATCACCGTCAGAAAGACGAGTCCCGGTTCCAACGTCCCAGCGAATAGACTGGCCATTTGCGTCCATCGACACGATCCGCGTGCCATCCGGGCTGAAACTCACGCTGGTGACATCCTCAGTATGTCCCTTGAGCGTGGTGCGTTCCGTGTCGGTCGATGCATCCCAGATCTTGACTGTATAGTCATGGCCTCCCGAGGCGATCCGCGTGCCATCCGGGCTGAAACTCACGCTGTAGACCCAGTGTGTATGTCCCTTGAGCGTGGTGAGTTCCGTGCCCGTCGATGCATCCCAGATCCTGACGGTCTTATCAGTGCTTCCCGACGCGATCCGCGTGCCATCCGGGCTGAAACTCACGCTGGTGACCGCCAATACATGTCCCTTGAGCGTGGTGAGTTCCATGCCCGTCGATGCAT
>JAYTAK010000326.1:0-4386 GCA_043737515.1 Candidatus Kuenenia sp.
GCAGGTTTGGCAACTACGTAGCGTCCTACAAACCAGCCGCTCGGCCCCCGACTGGCTTCATGCCAGTGGATGCCAGGTTTGAGGACTACCGCCACACACAGCGACAGTTTTCAAACCTAGGCTCCATCGGCGTGAAGCCGATGGGGGTATGTTCGCGCCGTGTTCGGTTTGCGTAGTTGCCAAACCGGGGCTCTACCGACGCGGGGTCGGTAGGGGCCAACGCGGAGCCAATGGAGCTGTCGCGGTTTCGCGACGCGGCCCCATCCGGCTTCATGCCGGTGGACCGCAGGTTTGGCAACTACGTAGCGTCCTACAAACCAGCCGCTCGGCCCCCGACTGGCTTCATGCCAGTGGACGCCAGGTTTGAACACTAAACCGCACCATGATCATATTCGCCGATTGTTCCCGCGTAGTATCCAAACTGAAATACGGGCTTCATGCCAATGGCATACGCGCAGTTGTTGAGGTATTTCAGGGCAATCTCTTCCGGCGATTGCTCGACCGAACATCCCAGCGTCAGATGAAAATGATCGGCAAGCAGTCCGACGCGAGAAAGACGATGGCCATACTTTGTCGCCACACGCTCGATCATTCGACTCAGTCTCTCCAACACCTGCGGTCGAATCTCCATCCAGCGATGATCGTTCACCAGAACCAGATGCAGGTTGTACCAGTACCGCCCATGAGCACTGCTGACTGGTTGGCTCAAGTCAACGTCAGGAAATGTCTTCTGATATCGTTGCAGCAGTTCCTGAACCCGCGAGTCAGCCATCGGATGGTGATTCGTTTGCTGCACGACGTACTCTTCGACCACGCTGCGTGTTGCACTTCCCACGCTACGGACGGCGTAGTTTCGCTGGAACGCCTTTGGTTGTTGTGATCTGACAACGTATTGAAGCCGCCCTTTGACGCTGCGAATCAACTGGCTGGGAGAAACATGGGGCTTGGTGCTGATGAAAAACTGAGTGGCGTTATCGCGGAGAGTTCGATGCTTGAGGATTCGGACGCCATCAGGTTCGGTGGCAGTCTGTAATTGCGTGAGCCATTCACTGTGCGGGATCGGCTCCTGTCGCCAGAAGATCGTGAGTCCCCAGTTGAGCTGATATGCCGGATTGACGTTGTGCGGCGAGTAGATTGGCTCCATAGTTTTCAAACCTGGGCTCCATCGGCGTGAAGCCGATGGGGGCATGTTCGCACCGTGTTCTGTTTGAGTAGTTGTCAAACCGGGGCTCTACCGACGCGGGGTCGGCAGAGGCCAGAAACCATAGCAGCTTCGCAGGAGCGGTTCCAACCGTCCACGGCGTTTTCAATGCGCCGCTCCAGCGGGCATCATGCCGATTTGGCAACCATTCCACTCAGGATGATCAGGCGTTTCATTCGAGACAAGTGGAAGGTATGATAATCAACGTCCAGAATTGCTGCCCTCGAAACCCGGGAATTTATGATGTCGATTACCATTCCGCAGATTCCGTCGGCCAATGGCGAGCCCGCATGGGAAGCCGCTTTTCTGTTGCCTTCACAGGGGCAATGGAGTGAAGCGGATTTCCTGAAATTTCATACCAACCGAATGGCCGAACTTGTTGACGGACGACTGGAAATCCTGCCCGTACCGACTCTCAAACATCAACGAATTCTGAAATGGCTTCTTGACACATTCCGAGATTCTCTATCCGACCAGCCTGAAGCCACGGTCCTGATGGCTCCACTGCCGACACGACTTTTCCCGGGCACGATTCGGGAACCTGACATTCTCTATATTGCGCCGGAAAATGCTCCGGGGCCGGATGTTGATTACCCGACGCGCATCGATCTGGCACTGGAGATTGTCAGCCCCGGCTCGGACGCTCGAACGCGCGACTATGAAGACAAGCGACGCGATTACGCTCGAGCAGGCATCGCTGAATACTGGATTGTTGATCCGCAGGATGATCAGGTCACGGTCCTCGTGCTGCAGGACAACAACTACGTCGAACATGGCGTTTTTCAGATGGGCGACGAAGCCACCAGTGTGCTGCTGCCTGGACTTCGCATTGACGTTCGCGCAATGTTCAATGCATGACGCTGAAGGTTGATTCGGCTTTTGTTCGTTGACGAATCATTGGGATGGTGTGTTTCGCTGTCGCTGCACACACCCTACAAGACTTCCTGACAAGCTGGAAGCTTATCGCACTTTCAATCAACAGCCCGCTACCGTCATCCCGCTGATCGAAACGAAAAAAGGACGGGTCTGGAGACCCGTCCTAAGAAAATCATCCGACGAAAACCACTGGCTTATTCCTCGTCGTCGTCTGCTGGTGCATCCTGCTTGGATGCCAACAGGACGGCCTTGCGAGACAGCTTCACGCGGTTCTGGTCATCGACTGCGATGACCTTCACTTCAAACGTGTCCCCAATTTTGCAGACGTCTGAAACGTTCTTCACAAAACCATCGGACAGTTCGCTGATGTGACACAGTCCGTCTTTGCCGGGAGCGATTTCAATGAAGGCACCGAAGTCCTTAATTGAAGTGACCTTACCCATGTAAACGCGGCCTGGCTGAATCTCTTCGCACAACGCTTCGACGCGAGCCAGTGCCATGTCAGCACACTGAGCGTTGACAGCGGAAATCGTGACCGTACCGTCTTCGGCAATATCGATCTGAGCCCCGGATTCTTCCTGAATGGCACGGATCGTCTTTCCGCCAGGACCAATCAACAGACCGATCTTCTCCGGATTGATCGATGTCTGAACCAGCTTTGGAGCATGTTCTGACACTTCACTGCGCGGACGACGAATGGCGGTCAGCATGTCTCGCAGCAATTCCTTGCGGGCCTTCAAAGCCTGTTCCAGAGTGCCGCGAATAATTTCTTCGCTGATCCCTTCGTTCTTCAGATCCAGTTGAATACCCGTCACACCGCGACCGGTACCCGCAACCTTGAAGTCCATGTCGCCGAAGTGGTCTTCGTCGCCCATGATATCTGTCAGAAGTGTAAAGCGATTTCCTTCATCCACCAGACCGATACTGATCCCCGCCACTGGCTGCAGAATCGGAACGCCAGCGTCCATCAGTGCCAGTGTGGCACTGCACACAGACGCCATGGAACTGCTGCCGTTGGACTCCAGAATGTCGGAAAGAATCCGGATCGTGTAAGGGAATTTATCCGACGGAGGAATGACGGGCAGAACTGAACGCTCGGCCAGACATCCATGCCCGATTTCGCGACGTCCTGGTCCTCGAATCGGCTTGCATTCGCCCACGGAGAACGGAGGAAAATAATAATGCAGCATGAAGCGCTGAGCATCTTCCCCGAACAGGCCGTCAAACTTCTGCTGATCGCGCGTCGTCCCGAGAACCAGAGTCGCCATGGACTGTGTTTCACCGCGCGTGAACACAGCAGAACCGTGGACTCGCGGCAGAACTGAAACGCTGCTGCTGACCGATCGCATGTCCGTCGGAACACGTCCGTCGATGCGCTTGCCAGCCAGAATCATGTCGCGGACAATGCGTTCTTCGACATCGTGGAACGCTTCGCCAAACTGGGCCTTCGTCAGACCATCAGCAGTTGTCACTGCATCGTCCGGGAAATACTTAGCGATCAGCGACTTCTTCAGCTCGCGAACCTTTTCGGCTCGTTCCTGCTTGATCTTTGTCAGCTTTGCGTCCTGCAACTGCTGGTACGCCTCCGTCTTCAGCTTAGCATAGAACGGATTGACGACAGGTGCCGGGAACACAGCCGGAGCGGCGCCCGACTGCCTGGCCAGATCCAGTTGCAACGCACACAGCGTCTGAATGTGCTTGTGAGCGAACATGATGGCGTCGCCCATTTCCTTCTCAGGAATCTGGTTGCCGAAGCCTTCGATCATCAGCACGGCAGTTTGCGAACCTGCCACGATCAGATCCAGCTTGCTTGTTTCCATCTGCTCACGCGTCGGCATCAGGATCAACTGCTCGTCAATCATGCCAACTCGCACAGCGGCGATCGGACCCTTGAACGGCATCCCGGAAATCATCAGTGCAGCGCTGGCGGCGGTGATGTTCAGCACGTCCGGATCATTCACGCCGTCACAGGACATGACGTTGCACATGATCTGAACTTCGTCGCGGAATCCCTTTGGAAACAGAGGACGAATAGGACGGTCGGTCAGTCGGCTGGTCAACACTTCGCGTGTGGTCGGGCGACCTTCACGTTTGAGATATCCACCGGCAAATTTTCCGGCAGCAGCCAAACGTTCGCGATAATCCACCGTCAGTGGAAAGAAATCCGTGCCTGGACGGGAGGGACCGGTCTGAGACGCGACGAACACACTTGTGTCGCCATGCTGAATCATCACTGCACCGCTGCACTGTTTCGCCAGTTCGCCGGTGGTTAATGAATACTTTCGACCTGCAAAATCAATCTCAACAGT
>JAYTAK010000327.1:0-4386 GCA_043737515.1 Candidatus Kuenenia sp.
CAGAAAAATGAATCGCAGAAAGACCTCAATTCGTGTTCTGTATTTTTCTGCCCCTCATTTTTCTGCCAGACCTGACTTCAGCAATCAGACGCCTGAGAAACTTCGCGGCACAACCAGAAATCAACTGTTAGTAGTACAAATTGACCAGCCGTGGCGATGGACTTCGTTGAGGATGCCTTTAGCCTTAGCGTTCACTACAATCGGATGGTTTTAGGTGAGCAGTTAACTTGCAAAGCCTTGCTGAGATTGTCAATCGGAGCTGTCCCCATGTTCTATTCTTCACTCCGTTCCCTGACGGCCTTGCTGTTATTGGCTGTGACTGTCGAAGCACATGCGCAGGTTGCGGCATGGGCCGACCAGGAACTTGCGGTGCATGACGGGCTGCAGCTTTGGCTCGATGCGTCGCGGGTCAATGCTTTTCGAAAATCGGCAAACAGTCCCGCGTTGGTTTCAGGTGATGCTGTGCCGTCGTGGCCCGATGGTTCTGCGGTGCATGGAATCGTCTCTCAGGCCGATGAGAAGTCGCGGCCCAGGCTTGTGCGAGTCGGTGATGCATGGGTGATGCGATTTGATGGCGAAGATGATTACTTTCGCCTGACCGGAACGGGAATCAGTCTGCGCGACGCGACGGTGTTCATCGTCGCCGCACCGCATGTGAATCCTGGGGACTTTCGAGGTATTTTTGCCACCAACGCACCGGATCGGCGGGACTACGAGTCTGGTATGACGATTGATCTTGGTCCAGGGCCGTCGTTCAAGTTCGACCAGTTGAACATTGAAGGCAAGGGTTTCGGCGGTGCCAACGATTTGCTCAATTCCGCCAGCGATTTCGGCACACTGCATACGATCGAAGCGGTGTTTGATGCGTCGGCAAAGCAAGTGAAGCTGAGCATTGACGGCAAGCCGGAAGGCAGTCGCCCGTTTGAGCCGTCTGAAATGTCATTCGATGAAGTGACCGTTGGCGCACGTTTTTATACGAATGGACCGGGGGCTCAGGAAGTCCGAGGACCGTTTCGGGGGGATGTTGCCGAATTGCTGGTCTACAACCGAGTTCTCACGGAATCAGAGAGCAAAGTCGTTCGCGAATATCTGAGCAAGAAGCATGAGAAACTTGCGGAGGACTTGCCGGGAGAACTCAAGCTGTCGGCTTCTGGCGGCGTGCTGCTCGTCAAGGCGGAGAATCCCCCGGCGATACAGATGCTGCAGCCCGGCTTCTCAGTCCGCGAGATTCCTGTCGAACTCACCAACGTCAACAACGTCCGTTATCGAGGCGACGGGAAACTCGTCACGCTGGGCTATAACGGCGACATTCATCTGCTCAGCGACACTGACGGCGACGGCATCGAAGACAAGGCGGAACTGTTCTGGAAGAACGAAGGCAGCATTCGCGGCCCGATCGGCATGTTGCTGACTCCACCTGGCTACGCAAAGGGCAACGGCGTGTTTGTGCCGAGCAAGGGCAAGGTGTCACTGATCGTTGATACCAACGGTGATGACAAAGCGGACGAAGAGATTATCGTGGCGACCGGCTGGAAAGAGATCCCTCAGAATGTTGACGCCGTTGGGATCACCATGGACAAAGAGGGCAATCTTTACTTTGGACTCGGCACTGTCAACTACGCGAACGCATATCTTGTCAACGACCAAGGCGTCGCCGAGTACGACCGTGAATCAGAGCGAGGAACCGTGCAGAAGGTTTCGGCCGATTTCGGTCGGCGCGAAACGATCTGCACGGGAATTCGCTTTCCGATCGCGTTCGCATTCAATCGTGAGGGTGATTTGTTCTGCACAGAACAGGAAGGGGCCACCTGGCTCGCCAACGGCAATCCTCTGGACGAACTCCTGCACATCCGACTGGACGGAATTGGCCCAAACGGCACGCCATCGAAGAAACGCCACTACGGATTTCCACCGCGACATCCACGCCACAATCCGGACGTCATCGACGAACCCTCGACGTTCGACTACGCGCCGCAGCATCAATCGACGTGCGGCATGGTGTTCAACGATTCCGTTAACGGCGGTCCTGCCTTTGGTCCGGAATCCTGGACAGGCGACGCGATTGTGTGCGGCGAATCACGAGGAAAACTGTGGCGAACCAAATTGGTCAGGACGCCGTCAGGTTACGTGGCGGCTTCGCAGTTGTTCGCTTGTCTGCAGATGCTGACGGTAGATGCCTGCGTCGCGCCGGATGGTGATCTGATTGTGGCCTGTCACAGTGGACCGCCGGACTGGGGCACCGGACCAACGGGGATCGGCAAGCTGTTTCGGATTCAAATGGAACAACCAGAGGCTGCGCGTCCGGTTGCTACGTGGGCTGAGGGACCACAGGAAATCCGAATTGCCTTCGATCGTCCGCTGGACGCCACTGAGCTTCGTCAACTGACGGAACGCATTCGAATCGAATACGGCGAACACGTTCGGGCGGGGGATCGCTTTGAACATCTGATGCCGCCCTATGCGGCCGTCCGAGCCCAACTGATCAAACCGCGCTTCGCGTTGTCTGTCACCGGAACCTCAGTGACCAGCGATCTGCGAACACTGATTATCAACACGGCTCCGATGAAGTCGAACGACTATTTCGCCGTGACGATTCCGATGCAGTCCGAGCTTGACGTGGATTTCGCTCTGCACGGAATTGAGGCCCGATGGACGCCTGCTGCAGGAAACGCAACTCCGGCCTGGTCCGGCTGGCTGCCACATGCGGACCTGACTGTTGCGAAGGCGATGCTCGCCGGCAGTGCCGGGCACGAGGCTCTCTGGGCCGCACTTGAACAGCCCGGAACTCTGACGATTAAGTCAAAGCTGAACCTGCATCACATCCTGCGTCCGGCGATTCAGCCTGGCGCAAGCATTGACTACGAATGGCCTACCGAAGAAGCGATCGTCACGTTCAGCAGCGATCACGAAATTGTTGTCCAGGCCAGCCGCGCCACGGATGCAAATCAGCCTGAAACCGAGATCGCCGTTGTCTGTGATCAATCCAATGTAGAATGGCAACTGGCGACGTTCAGGACTTCTGCGGATCATGCTGAACCTGTCGATGTCGTCGTCGCGATTCAAACGGGAGGCAGCCCGATTCCTGAACTGAAGGTCTCGGTTCAGACGCACGAGGATTCTTCCCTTCGGCCTCTGCAACTGCATCGATTCCTTCTGCCGTGGGTTGACGTGAATTCGAAGAGTGATTCGGCAACACCGGCCGAGTCTTTGAAGATTGCTGAACTGGAAGGCGGCAGCTGGGCGCGCGGACGCAAAGTGTTCCGCAGCGAAGCGGCAAGTTGTTTCAAATGTCATTCCGTGGGCGGAGGTGGAGCCCGAATTGGACCGGATCTGAGTAACCTCGTGCATCGTGACTATGCGTCAGTGATGCGCGATGTCGCGAACCCGAGCTTCGGAATTAACCCTGATTACATCGGCCATGTGATCGCTCTTAACGACGGGCGCGTTCTCACCGGTGTCCTGCAAACGGACGGAGATCACCTTTTGCTGGGCGATGAAAAAGGCACCGTCACGAAGCTTGCGAAATCAGACATTGAATCCATGACTGCGTCGAAGACATCCGTCATGCCGACCGGAGTTGCCCAGAAGCTGACCGCTGATCAGTTGAAAGATCTGATCACCTATCTGATGACGCCGCCGCCTCACATGCCGCTCGCATCGCCACTTACCGCACCACCGTTGCGAACTCAGGCGGAGGTCGCCATTGCACTCGCGGGATCGCCGCAGGTTCCGGAACCCACACGTCTATTGAATCTCGTACTGGTCGATGGGCCCAAAGATCACGGGCCTGACGAGCACGATTATCCGGCGTGGAAGTCCGTCTGGGAAGAACTGCTTTCCGCTGCCGACAATGTTGCAGTGTCCACAGCGACAGAATTTCCGAACGACGAACAGCTGGCTGTGGCGGACGTGTTGTTGTTTTTCCAGAAAGGCAGTTTCGAACCCGACCGACCGGCAAAGATGGACGCATTTTTCGCGCGCGGCGGCGGAGCGGTCTACATTCACTGGGCCGTCAATGGCAACGATCAGGTGCAGGAATTCTCAAAGCGAATCGGATATGCATCGTGGGGCGGCCGCATTGCTTTTCGTCACGGGCCGCTGACTCTTGACATTCACAACACCGATCATCCGATTGTCCGCAACTTTGAACAGTTGCAACTTTACGACGAAAGTTACTGGAAACTCACAGGGCAACCGCAGGACGTCGCGCTGCTGGCCACGAGTACTGAAGATGGCATGCCGACGCCGCAAATGTGGACGACAGAAAAGGGCCACGGTCGAGTCTTCGTCAGCATTCCCGGGCACTACAGTTGGACATTCGACGATCCACTGTTTCGGACGTTGTTGCTGCGAGGGATTGCCTGGACCGCAAAGGAACCGATCGAT
>JAYTAK010000328.1:0-22691 GCA_043737515.1 Candidatus Kuenenia sp.
AACGCAAGAAGTCTGGGGACTTCGGGATCGACGAACGGGTTGTTTGTCATTCGCCTTATCCCCCCGAGACCTCAATGCGTCGGGGTTTGGCGCGGGCCGCGCGGGGGAGTTCGACGCGCAGCACACCGTTGGCCAGTTTCGCCTGAATCCGGTCGTGATCCACTTCGTCGCTGAGAATAAACGACCGCAGAAAGTCGCCAATGTGGTACTCCTGATGCATCATTTGCGCCGACTCCGGCACATCTGTGGTGACACGACCAAACAGCGTCAGTCGATTGTTCTGCACTTGCAGGTCGAGTCCTTCAGAATCGACGCCGGGAAGATCGGCATACAGTACGAGGCCGTCGGGTGTCTCGTAAATGTCGATTGGCGGATTGAACAGCAAACGCGGCTCCCCCGTCGCATTTTCAGGTGCCGGGATCATGGACGTGGATTCGAGCGGAGGGTTGCGATCCGGAGATTCAGTCATAAGTTACACACTTTCTGCAGCGGAGTTCGCTAAGGTCCTTCGTTCACTTTGATTTGGCGCGCGGCTGACGAAGGAGCTTTCGGCAACGTGACTGTTAAAACGCCCGCGCTATAATCAGCTCGCATCCCGTCTTCGTCAATGCGATCCGGGAGTTGAATCTTGCGCTGCCATGGTCCGTGGAATCTTTCCTGACGGCGAAAGGTATCTTCCCGAGCTTCTTCCGGTGGCAATCGCGTGCCCTTGATTGTCAGGCAATTGGAGGCGATGGTGACATCCAGTTGACTGATGTCGATGCCAGGAATTTCCGCCGTCAGCACATAGCGATCGTCAAGTTCCAACAGATTGACCTGTGGAAACCGGCGGCTGAAGCGAACACCATGCAACGTCAGGTTGACGCCCTGCAACAGGCGATCGACTTCGCGTTCGAGGTCTCGAAAGGGATCCCATGGCTGACCCCAGCGGAATATCGGCATTGAAAACTCCACGCTTTGTGGTCCGGCAGTGCCGCCACGTCTCAACTGTCAAATACGGCGAATCGCCACCGCAGCCGGGTTCAGGCTGCACACGATGTTCCAATTCTCCAGAAGGGGTATGCAGCCAATACCCGGCGTTCTGCCGCCGATGTAAGCTATTGCCGCACATCAGCTTACTGAGTTTCATCGGATTTGTCCCGGCGGTCAGCGGAACTTGGGTGGCTTCTGCCATTTTGCCAGCAATCCGATCCGGCAATTTTCCGGACGAGACCTTCACAACTTCGGGAGAAATGCCCGCCGGTTTGCTACCCTGTGGTCAAGTCTTACCGGATCTGAACAGCGGACCGTCCATCCATGACCCCAAAACAAAATCTTTTCTCGGCAGTTTACGTTGGCAGCTTTGACCCGATTTCACTCGGGCATCTGGACATCATTCGCCGTGCGTCGAGAGTTTTTGAACATGTAACCGTGGGGATTGGTGTCAATCCGGACAAGACATTGTTGTTTTCTGCAGAAGAACGTATGCAACTGTGCCAGGAAGCGGTCGCCGAATTCTCCAACGTCGATGTGCGCACGTTCGACGGGCTCACCGTAGAATTTGTACGCCAGTGCAACAGCCGAATTCTGCTCCGCGGCGTTCGCACGTTGACGGACATGGAACAGGAATTCACGATGACTCTGGCAAATCGTGTGCTGGACGAAGAAATCGAATCCGTCTTTTTGATGTCTGCCGAAAAATATGCTCACATTTCCAGTTCTCTCATCAAGCAGATCGCAAGAATGGCGCGGGGCGATGTCGGCTTACGATTGAAGGATTTCGTGCAGCGACCGATCATTGATGCGCTGATCAAAAAACTGCGTGAACAGGAATCTTCACAATAGACTCCACATTCTAAAGGAACTGCACAATGGTAAAGACTGCATCCACGATGCTCAGCCTGGGAACTCAGGCACCGGATTTTTCACTGGTCAACATCGACGGCAAAATGGTGTCTCGCAAAGACTTTGCAGGCAAGCCGCTGCTGGTTGTTTTCATGTGCAACCACTGCCCGTTCGTCATACACATTCGCAAAGCTCTGCAGGAATTCGCTGCAGAGTATCAGGCGAAGGGCCTGGCGATCGTGGGCATCAGCAGCAATGACGTTGTCGCATATCCCCAGGACGGCCCGGAAAAAATGAAGGACGAAGCACGCACGGCGGGTTACACGTTTCCCTATCTGTTGGACGGGACTCAGGAAATTGCAAAAGCGTACTGTGCCGCCTGCACGCCCGATATTTTTCTGTTCGACAAGCATCATGGACTGGCATACCGCGGGCAGTTTGATTCCAGTCGGCCCGGAAACGGGTTGCCCGTGACCGGTCAGGATTTGCGAGCGGCAGCCGACGCCGTGCTGGCTGGCAAACCGGTGTCTGATGAACAGCGTCCGAGCATCGGCTGCAACATCAAGTGGAAAGCTGGTGCGGAACCGGCCTATTTTACCGGGATTTCCGCAGGCTAATGCGGCGGTGATCTACAACAAGTTTAACCGCGTGCCCATTGGGCCGCGCTGTCGGTGCCCTTCCAAAACGCGGCCCGATGGGCACGCGGTTAAACAGTCTCTTGTCGAGAACTCGCCGCAGTCATCAACACCACCTATCTCACCAGAACGGAATACGGAATGGCATCGGATCTGTCGATTGCATTAAGTCAACTTCATAAATTACTGGTGCAACTTGCCGAGGCCGAAGCTGCCTTTGCAGACGGGCCGCAGTCAATCACTGTCGCCGAAAAACAAGTGACTCAGGCGGAACAGAAGATTGAAGAACAAAAGGCTAAGATCAAGCAGACACGAAAAACAGCCGACGACCTGAATCTGAAGCTGAAGACGAAAGAAGCCGAACTCAAAAAGGTTCAGGGACAACTCAACGCAGCCACCTCGAACAAAGAATTCGACATCTTCAAGGGTCAAATCGCCAGCATCGGTAGTGAACGGGCAGAACTGGAAAACGCCGCGTTCGAAGCAATGGAAGAAATCGATGCGACTCAGGCGAAGCTGAAGGAACTGGAAGCCGAATTGAAGAGCCGTCGTCAGGCGGTTCAGACGTTGCGAGCGGACGTAGACGCCAATCGACCGGCGCTGGAAACGACGCTGGAAGATTTGAAGGTTCAGATCGCCGTCGCTGAAAAGGTCATCCCGCCGGGCGAAGGATTATCGGCCTATCGTCGCCTGCGGATTGCCAATGGTCCCGGTGCACTGGCGGGAATTGAAGATGACTTCTGTGACGGCTGCAACTGCCGTGTGACCAATCAGGACCTTGTCCGCATTCGTACCGGAGAATTCCTCCGCTGCCGCGAATGCAATCGCGGGCTGTATGTTGTGTAGACAAGCGTGGTTTCTTCCACGTACGATGGACATTCATGTCCGTCGCATCAATCGCACACGCAATGTGCGGGATCAGATTCTCAACGACCGAACAAACGGCCCTTCTCGGCAGGAGTCGATAGATGCTTCTCCCACGCGACCGCACTTATTTCCGCAGGCTGCTCGAAAGAATCCACCGTAACGTTCGCGGCACGGAAACTCGGCACACGAAATTTCGCCCGCCCGCCTGGTACTCGCGCTGCCGATCGCGCTTACAAGAAGCCTTGCAACGACGACTTCAAGACTGCGGGTTGACGATTCTTGTTTGCCCCGATCGAATGGGCCAGCGTTTCAGAGATCTGTGGCAATTGCTGCGGCGGTCCAACGTCATTTCGTTTTCACTGTTTCTTGTGGGCATTGCACTGCTGACATTCCTGCAATCATCCCGATTCACTGGTCCGGCAGATTTGATCATTGGAGCGAAAGGCAGCGCACTGGGCATGCTGTTGTGCTCGACCTTGGCTTACGGTTTCGGTCTCATTCAGGCTGCACTGAGTAACCGATCCTCGCCCGGCACGTAGCAACCTAAAGACCGCATGGACAAGAATGTCCGGGGCACGACTCCGCAACACGAACTCCGCAATGACAAGGGGAATGTCGTTTTAATCGTTTAACGGCGAGCAGCAGGCGTAGGCGAAATTCTCTGCCGCCTACGCCTACGGCTCGCCGTTAAACGCAATACCGTTCAACGAAGCAAAGTAGTAGGCCCATTCCGTGTGCCGCGACCCACAAAAAGCAGGGCTTTTTGCGAATCAGCGGACGGCACACCGAGTGTGCCTGCTACTTTTTGAACGGTATTGCCGTTAAACGAATGACGTTCCCATAAATCACGCACACAGAATCCGATAGGGAGTCACTAAACTCCAAAGCACTGTGCCCCACTCGTCGAGGGAACCTCAAGGACGAACATGGCTCCTGTCGGGCAGGGTTTGTCGGTGAGACGACCACCAAGTACACGGGCCATGCGGTTGCACAGTGCCAGGCCAAGTCCAACGCCGGGAATCGCGTTTGCCGTCGCGGTCGCAGATTGCTGGAACGGTTCAAACATTCGCTTGCGGTCGGCGGGATTGATTCCCGGTCCAAAATCGCGGACGCTGAACTGGATGAGGCTCGACGATCGGCAGACGGAGATCACGATGCGTTTGTCGCTGGATGTTTGAGCATACTTGCAGGCGTTATCAACGAGATTGAACAGGATCTGCTCGATCGCCGCCGGTTGAGTGGCGAGCGAGGATTTTGAAACCGCTTCGTCGATCTCGACGACCAATTGCATTTCACTATCCAGTGCCCGTTCTTCCAATCGCAAGCGAAATCGGTCCAGTAGCTCGCTGACCGTGACAGTCTCATTCGCGATCTTTGACGGGCCGCGTTCAAGGCGTGCGAACTGCAGGACGTTTTCGACAAGATGCGACAAACGGTCGGCCTGAACTTTGAGCGTATGGGCGTACTGCTGCTGCTTTTCCGGTGGCACCATGCCGTCGGCCAGCATTTCGGAATACATGCGAAACGTCGTCAACGGGGTTCTCAGTTCGTGTGTGACGGCGGAGACAAACGCCGCGCGTCGTTCACTCAGACGGAGGACGCCGTGCAACAGCAGCGCGGAGGTGATGGCAGCGAGTCCTAAACAGCACCATGCGGCAAGCAACGAAATCGGCAGCATCGATTTTGTCGCGACGTCCGGCGAATCGAACGCCAGCATCGCGAGCATTTTGGGACGATCAACGATGAGCTGCACGGGGATCGTCGTCAACGCCGTGCCAATCTTAAGCTCCGTATCCGGTGTCACGGCTTCGAACTGAACGTCCGGCAATAACTCGGCGACTTCACTTTGCAGGTCGGTTCTAATCTTCTCCCAGTTCAGCCAGCAACATTGAATTACTCTGCGGTCGTCGTCAACTGCCCGTCTCGCCATGATCAGATTTTCCCCCAGCCAGATGGGCTGCATTGGAAGAGATTGCAGTGGCTCAACGGTCGAGGGCTGTGCGCTACTTTCAGGAAAGACTCCATTGCTGTAGCCATAGACACTGTTGTTCATGAACCCATTCAATTGCGTCAACTCCTGAGTCGAATCCCGACGCTGACTGAATCCGGAATTGATGCGTTGATCGGCACGCGAGCGTTGCAGATCAATCCTGTTGGCCGAGCTGTTGCTGAACGGTTCTGTCGTCTGGTTCTGTATCTGATTTCGAAAATTTTCGACGGCCGGCACGTTGTACGCCAATGCCGGAATCTTCGCATTTGAAGAACTGCCGCTGGAATCAGCGAACACGGCAGCGAACACAGGGCCATCCAAGTCTCCGTTCTGTTTCAACAGTGTCTGGTAGTCAAACAACTGCCGCGCCCTGTTCATTCTGGTCAGCGTTTCTTCCAGAGCCGCCTCGCGGACCTGATACGTCGTGATGGCCGCGATGCGTTCATCTGCTTCCGGAAACTGTGGCGACGTGATCGTGTTCTCAGGATCGATTTCGAAATGCAGCAGGACAGAATCAGACGACTGAAACAGCAACGGCGACGCCAGATGAAGTGTCCCTGCGCCGATTTCAGTTTGTTCATCAGCCCCATTCATTTGGGCATGTGGCGGGATCACATCGTAGAAAGACTTATACATGTACGGAGGCCGCGCGGCTTCCTGAGTCACCAGTGGCAGCATCTTCAGATCCATGCGATACAACGCACTGCTGACTCGTTCCTGAAGTTCAGCCTCACGGCGCGCGAGTTCCGTTTCTGCTCGATCTGATTCACGAAGTGCGTCGAGCCGAATGGTTTTCAGACTTAGCCACGACATGGCGATCGCCACCGCCAGCAGGCAGAGAAAAAACAGCGACCAGATGTGCCAAGTCTTTTTCATGCGATTCCCTTGGGCTTCGTTTTGGTCTTAGGCGAGCGGGGGATGTCAATCCCCTGACCTTGCGGTCAGGCGAGCTGCAGATAAAAGTGTACCGCCACGATTGTTTGTTTGCCCGTTTGATCGCTGCCGCTCGCTTGAGCATAAAAAAATCAGGGCACTTACGTACCCCGCTCGCCAGTCGAATTCCCCTGGTGTATGTCATAAATCCACATGTATCCTTTGCCGCGAACGGTCAGCAACACCGACGGATCGTCCGAACTATCCCGCAACTTCTCACGCAAACGTGCGATGTGCATATCAATCGTGCGAGTACTGATGCCCTTCGGACTGATCTGCCACACGCTTGCCAGCAACTCATCCCGCGAAATCGCCCGGCCTGAATTCGCCACAAGATACTGGAGCAACTCGGCCTCTTTTTCCGACAACTCCGCCCGCGAACGGTCATTGTAACGCAGCTCACGGCGTTCGAAATCCAGCACACCATGCTCAAACGGAATCGGGTCCGTGCCTGACTTCATCGAAGACCGACGCAGGAGTGCTTCCACTCGAGCCATCAGTTCCCTCACGCTGAACGGCTTGACGACGTAATCATCTGCCCCTTCGCGCAGTCCCTGAACTCGATCGGCCTCCTCGCCCTTCGCCGTCAGAATTATTACCGGCTGCGCTGGACGAAGTTTGCGAACGGCGCGCAGGATGTCCATTCCCGGCAAGCCCGGCAAGCCCAGATCCAGCAACAAGAGATCATATTCGCATTCGATCGCCTGACGCTGGCCGCTCACGCCGTCGGCAGATTCGATGACATTGTAGCCGCTGAAATCCAGCGCATCGACGATTCCGCGACGGATCGCGGAATCGTCTTCGATGGTCAGAATTGTAAGTCGATGTGTCATCAGTGCTGCAACAGAAAGTCGTAATCCACAACCGGTTTGAAACACTCGCCCGGTTCAATCGTGGTCGTCCAGCGGATCACGCTGCTATTATTGATCGGATTCCCTCGGTTTTCACGCCAGTCTTCCATGCGGAAGGATTCCAGCGTGATTTTTCCGTCAGCGGATACTTTCGTGGCCTTGCCGCCAAATCGCAAGCGCACTTCGACGGGTACGGATTCCGTTTTGTTGTTAGCCAGCTCGACTTCAATCTTTCCTTCGATGCGAGCATAATCGCTGCCACGCCACTTGAAAGCGTTATAGGTGCGGTTGACTTCGGTATCTTCGGCTTTGCCTCGCAGATCGACCGAAACGGTGACCGGGACACGGCAAATTCCGCCGGGCGACGTGTACGTCAACAGCTCCTGAGCGAGCGGCTGTTTGCCGTCAACCAGCATCGCGGCACCCGTCGTCCACGGAATGTCGGTGTTGTTGATAAGCTCAACCTGCCGCCAGACTTTGGTCTCGCTCAGAATCAGCGGCGACGGAGATTCGGCAGACGTGGCTGCGTAACTCTCCGAATGTGTGAGCTGAATGTCCCATGTGTAGATGTCACGATACTCCGCCACGGTACTCAGAATCGGAACCATCGCTCGTTCGCCGCGTTTGAGAGTCATGGGCGCGAGTTCGTAAACGAACAAGTCGTTGCCACCTTTGCCAATCAGTTCATCGGGTAAGGCGACTTCAGTTCGCGTCTCATCACCAGCCGCGCGATTGCTGCTGAATTCACCCGCCCGCTGGCTGTACATTCCGTTCGAAAACGCATTATTTGCCATTCCCATGATGTCCGGTGCCGCCTGACTCAGCAAACTGCGCATCGTGGCTTCCAGCACCATCGGCGATGGAATGGATCGAAAACGGAAATTGGGCACACCCACCACGACATGAAATGGCACGTTGATAAAATCTTCGGCTTCATTCAGGATTTCGCCCTGCATGATGAGTTCCGCCTTTTTCCGTTCATGTGCCTTTCCGTCGGCGGCGTTCTTATTGTCGGCCAGCGGCTGGCCGGTGAGGTTCAAGCGGTACGTTGGAATCCAGCGAACATCGGGGCGAAAGTACATCAGGTTAAGTTTGATGTCGGTATTGGCTTCGCCGAATTTCATCGTCAATCGTTTGTGCCGCGACTTCGTGGTGACGATTTGCTCGATGGAGCTGTTCATGTCTTCAATGGTGAGGTCGCTGACCGAGTTGGCCTGGATCATCTTGTCGCCGGCTCGTGTACGGAGCAGAAACCAGGCAGCAGTGACAGCGCTGACTGTTGTCGTTGGAGTTTGTGGCGCGGGCATTGACGCGGAAGTGAGGAACAACTCAGCGTGTTGCGAGTCGTGTGGAAATGCCGGATTCTCATTTGACGTGTCGTCAGTTGAAAGTATTTTCAACAGCGTGCCTTCAATTCGCTGTTCACCCATTGCGAACGAGCACTCTTTGCCGAGATTCGATTTAATGATTTCGATAATACTCGTGCAACTGATTGCACGATTGGTTTTGAATTCCGTATTCACCCAGCCGGCGACGGTTGTCTTGATCGTGCCTTTCTCGGGCACAGCCCAGAACGAACCCAGAACGGCCGCATCCGGCACTTCATCGGTGAACACATTTCCGTCCGCGTCGGTTGTAGCAACGGCTTGCTTCACAACCAGACAATAACCATCTTTGAACACGATGACCCGATCAGGTTTAAGTTTCAACCGCGACGACTGCGCCGCCTTGGCGGCATGGTTTGCCGGTTCGTCGGCGTACACCTCGACGCCTGATATTCCTGACATCGCGACCGCGACCGCCATCGCGAGCGATCGCATGGTGATCGACACGAACCGATTTGACGAGAAATGAGTACCCATTGCATTGCCTCCAGTTTGAAGATTTAACTTCGTCAATTGACGTACCCATAGTACGCTGATTCCGGGCAGCGCGATCGTAACGGGTTTGTAACTTGGTGCCGGCGGGAGGCGATCTGGGCACCGTAACTGTAGAATTCAAAACGTGCCCAAACTAAATTTGTCGAGCAGATTTCCTCCGCGAGGCGACATGGGGTTCATAAGCAATGGGCGATAAGTTATTTGATATAACTCGTTTAACGACAAGCCGCAGGCGACAGTGTTCCGTCATGCCCGCCGACGCCTACGGCTTGTCGTTAAACGAAAAAATTCATGCATCCTTGCTTACGTCAACGAAACAAATGAGACGATGTATCTTGGCGCGGGCTTCGCCCGCAACCGAATTGACGCCCCGGCGGAGCTTGACTCCGTCGAGCGAGGATCATCACCAGCCAGAACCCGGGACCGCACCTGGCCACCATTGCGACTTGCCCGCATGGAGCCGTGACTCCGTTGATCAGCGCCCTACGGAGGCAAGCTCCGCAGTGGCGAAAACGACTTTCGGATTTATTGTCTGGTTATGATCATCGCTCGATGGGGACCAGCCCCATCGTGGCGAAAATCTCCTCTTTCCGCACCACCTGCGCCGCAAGCACCCAACAACTCGTCCGACTCCTCATCTGAATTCTTCTCAGAAAAACAACACTCTCAACGTTTACTGAGCACGAAACAGCGTCGATAATGTCCGTCTGGAGAGGAATTGATGTCCAAAGCACAAGAGCAAGTAACGAAACCAACGACTTCGGCCTGGCTTCGCAGAGTCCGAATCTTCATCCGCATCACGCTGATTGGTGGAATTGCCATTGTTTTGTTGAGTCTCCTGCTTCCGATCCCGTGGCAACGGAATGAATATCGCCATGACATGAAGGCGGCCATTGAAATTACTCAGTTGTCACAGGCACTCACGACGTTTGCGACAATGTATGGAGAATATCCAGCCAGCAGCATTATCATCTATGAACAGGCGGCCATGCGGCGAAAGGATGCGCCGAGCGCTCAAAAGATCAGGCAACTCTGGCCGCCGTTCAACTTTGAGCAGAACCTGGATCTAAACTCGGATGGCGACACAGAAGATGTACACGAACTGTCAGGCGCGGAATGTCTGGTCTTCTTTCTGGGCGGAATGCGTGTGAGCAGCAGGGAGCCGAATGGCTTCTCTAAGAATCCCGTGTTTCCGTTCAATCACGAGGGCAGCAACCGAGTAGGCCCATTTATGGTTTTTGACATCGACCGACTCACCGACGTAGATGCTGACGGTTTCAACGAATATGGGGATCCACTGGGAGGAACGCCTTATCTGTACGCATCACGATGGACTGGCCAATATCGGAATCAGGATCTTGCCATCTATCCCGTCGGCGACGCGCGAAACATGGCACAGGTCTACGAACGTGGCCCTCAAGCGATCGGCGACTACCAGATCATTTCGGCCGGTTCCGATGGCAAATACGGTGTCGGCGGCACGTATTGGGGTGATGGAGAAATGTTTCACGGAAACCGCTCAGCCGAGCGGGATAACATCACAAACTTTTCCAATGGCCGACTGGATCAGTTTTAGAACCGGGTCAGAATTCCGTTTCGCCAATAACGCACTGGATCTGCTTATCCGTGGTCTTCTATTCGCAGAATGTTTGACAGTGTTCGTGGGCTTCCAGTGCATACCAGCCAAGTGTCAGGCATTGCGAAACTCAGGCACTGCGAGACGCCGTGAAACGCAGGAATCACGAATCGTAAGCACCGGGGACCGCAGAAAACGGTCAGCCGCTAGCGGGTTGTGAATTTAGATGTGCGAGAAGCTTCCAGCTTGTCAGGTTTTCCAAAAAGAATTGAGTGTTCCTTAAGCGATGGCAAGCTGGAAGCTTACCCCACGTAGAAATTCAGACTAAATCAACACCCCGCTTTGGCGTTGCGAACCCGAATCGTTGCCAAGCAGCCCGAGCTTCCCTGCGTCTTTGCGTATTGCGAAAAATGTTGATCTTCTTTGTAACGTTTCACAATCTCGCGCATTGATCTCTGTGCAATGACCGACATCCCTTCCAAGCCTGCCGACTGTATCGCGAACGACCTGGTCGTGCGGGCTCGAATTGACAGAGAGGCACTCGGGGCACTCTACGACATGACTTATCCCTCGGTATTTCGTTATTGCCTGCGTCGATCCGGCAACCGGGGCCTGGCAGAAGACGTCACTTCGACTGTGTTCCTCAATGTTGCAGGCAGTATTTCGAGCTTCCAGGGGACGACCTTTCAGGAATTTCGTCGCTGGGTGTTCACAATTGCGACCAACGAAATCAACGCGGATTGCCGCAAGGCGACGCGACGCAGGGCATTGCTGGAAGACGCAGCCAACTCAGGGCAACTGCGAGGACGTGCGTGCGGTGAATCCATCGACGAGAATCTGGAACGTGACACCCTGCAAGCAGCCTTGATGAAACTCAACGACCAAGCACAAGCAATCATTTCCCTGCGATTTTTCTCAGGCCTGTCCTACGATGACATTGCCGACGTCCTGAACATCTCGCCAGGTACAGCTCGGACCGCCGCAAGCCGGGCACTTCAGGAAATTCGAGACGACTTAGGGAGTCAAACATGAATCCAAACAAATCGCAAAAAACTGAACAAGAACTCTTTGATGAGTTGCCGGGCAGATATCAGTTTGACGACTCAGTGCATGAAAAGCACCAGCGTGATCTCCGCCTCCAGTTGCTGCAGGCGTTTGACAGTTCACCGCTCGGCTCCGGGGTCGTCGTCGCTGCTGTGACAAGGACTCGAAATGCAGCTCGAGTGATCGCTGTGGTCGCGGCGGTGGCTGCCTGCATGCTCGGTGCCATATCGCTTCTGCTCACAAGCGACAGTAATTCCGTCAGCCATCTGGTGACAAGAGTCCCGCCGGACTTCAAAGAACCCGTCGATCACAGGTTTGTCGCTTCGCTCGCCGAAGTTGATGCCTTGCGAGAAGGACATCCCACCGAATTGTTCTTTGATGCATTATCGATCTGCCAGCACGAGTATGAAGCAAGAAAGTTTGATTCCGAAGCGAATCAGATGCGTTTGTTCTACGAATCGTTCCTTTTGTCGCTACCCGTCACATCTCCGAAAGGTTAATCCCATGCGTACGCCAGTACTCGTTTTTTTGTGTTTTCTGTTCCCTGCGATCGGCCAGGCTGATGATTGGACGCCGCCGGAAAACCCAGATCCTTCCGTCATCCTGCAGGAGGCGAAAGCCGATGCAACTGCAGGGAAGCACGAAGTTGCGTTGGCCAAACAGATCTGGTATCACGAGAACGCCCTCAAGCTGGATCCCGGTCAAACAGGCGTACGCCTCTCGTTTGCACTGAGCCAATGGCTTGAGTTGGGCGAAAGCTATCCGCCAGCACTTGAAAAACTGATCGAAATTCGTGACGAAACCGAGAAAAAGATCCGCGACGAGAATCATATTCGAGTTCGCTTCGAAGACTTCCAGGACTTCACTGCTCTTAACAAAATCTTGCGGCAGGAAGAACGCACGGTCGAGGTGTTCAAATGGCTCAGTGAAAAGAACGTCGAAGACGCCAAAACGATGTATGGCATTTCGCAATCAGCCTTGATCAAGCACAAAGAGTATGAGGTATGCGGAAAGTACATCGATCCGGAAGCAGACGTCGTGCGGATTGGCGAGAGCTACACAATTGGTTTAACGATGAGCAAGCGGTTCGGCAAGGTGCACCAGGACTTTGTCGAAAAAAAGGTCGTCAATGATGCTGCGATGCTGGTTGCGATTCTGGTAAAAACCGACCGCATACCCGAAGCAACGGAAGCGGCAGATGAGTTGAAAAAACTGGTGACGAACGCGAAGTTGCTGAAGAAGCTCGAACGTGAACTGGACGCAGCCATGAACGGCACTGTGCCAACGCCATGGCCATAAAGAATTTCGGTCTTTTTTTTACGAACCGTCAGTGAAAATTGCTGACATATCGCCAGCCCGTTGGGCCTGCCTTGATGGATCGGGTGGCCGGGGCTGGAGTGAGCGGAGCGAAGGAAGCCCCGGGGTTTCGGGCTGGCGCCCAATGGCACTCGATTTCTTCTATCAGCCGGTACGCGTTAGCGTCCGGTTTACTCAGAATTACCTGGAAAACCGGGTGCTAACGCACTGCGGCTGATACGAGTTGCGATCAAACTGAGTGCCAGTGGGCTGGCGCCCTCCAACCCCGGCACCCATCAATCCATTGCCGACAGAGCACTAGTACTCCGCGTATGTATTCGATGAAATCCGCTCCGATGCGTGTTCCCGAATCGCTTACTTGTCCTTTGGAATCCACTTCAGCCCCGGCCATCCAAAGCGTGCCTTGAGCATTTCGATGAACCCTCCCGGAACGAGCATTTCAGGGCGCACATCGGAAGGGCGTCGAGTTCGCCACGCGACCAGAGCACGCTGCAGGAGTAGTCGTTCATCGCGGAATCCAGGTCGTATCTGCAGAACGGCCCAGCGCTGAACTGCCAGCGGGAACCAGGAGGCCGGAAGAGTCTGCTTCAACTGCAGGGCCATCTTGACAGCCGCGACGAAGAAGTATTCATCATCCAGACCATAACCGCGGTTGAGTATCGGAGTCAGGTATGGCCACAGCTTTTCCGGTGAACCACCGAAGAGATACAGACTGGTCAATGATGCGGAAACGTACGGGTTCTGTTCCATGATTTCCCAGTGCAGTTTCTGCGAGCGGGCCACGTTGCCCACGGCATGATTGCACCGCGCCAGATCGAACAGATAATCGACCGAACGATTCTGTTCGCACACTTTTTCGAGGTGCTTCAGCGCCGTGTTCGGATGTGTATCGATCAGACAGCGACCGAGGAGTCGAGCCGCAGCCACGGAATCCGGATTGCGACGGTGCAGTTCCTCAGCCAGTTCCACGGCCATTGCGGCTCGACCACTGGCGCTGTGATGTGCTGCAAGACGAGCGCGCAGCACGTCGGATTCCGGAAACTGCTCCAGAGCCCATGTGAGATAAGGCCCGTGATGCTGAAGAATCTCTGAGTCCGCTGTGACATCCGAAATCAGTTCCGCAAGCCCCTGGCGACGGTCCTCGGGCGCGCCGAGCACAACGTGTCGTGCCGCATGTTCGGGTGACTTTCCTGCGACCTGAAAGTACTTCCAGACCGTCTGCGCACGAGCTTCACCTTCGTGCAGAATGCCACGCAGCAAATCCGCACTTTGCTGCGGGTCCGTCTCCGCCAGTTGTTCCGCCTTGAGTTCCTGCAGGCGAACTGAGTCAGGCCAGCGAATCAGTCCGGCGTTGCACAAGGCCAGGATCTCAACGGAGTCTTTTTGTATTACGGCAACCTGCAGTTTTGCCGCCAGACGCTCTTCGAAAGTCTCTTCGCAATCATTGGGAGTGATTTCAAACTTTGCAAGAATGGCTGCCGCTTCGTCAATGCGATCGACGGCAAGATGCAAACGGGCTCGAAGCACGTCGATCCGCTCTTCGGGGAAATCCGGCACCGCCTCATTCAACGACAGTTCCGCTGTGTCCAGAGACTCCTGTTCAGCGACAGAAAGCAATTCCTCACGCAGATAGTTGATCGAATAGGGCAGCTTTCGACGCAGCATCCGTCTGCAGCTCAGAGCCTCCTTTTGCTGCTCCAGCATCAGGTGAACATCACGCAGCATTTCCATCGCACCAAACAAGCCCGGGTTCACTTCCAGTGCCTGTTCAAAATGACGTCGCGCCGAAGCGTAATCCTCCTGCCGGTACTTGACGACGCCCATCCGGTACAGCGAGGATGACATCGCAGGATAGCGTTTCAGCAGCTTCCGCAATTCCTCCAGCGCTTGTTCCATCTGCAAAGCCTGCTCCAGCAACAGGACTTTCTGGAACCAGAGTTCCGAATAGTCCTCGAAGTTCGGCACGACGCGAACCAGCCAGCGATCGACTTCGATTGCTGTTCTGAAACCGGGTTCATATCTGGTCAGCAAGTCACACAGCGCATCCGCGAACCAGTGTCGAGCCCCCGGAGGCGAATCCGGCAGCAGCTTTTCCGGTGAGACGGGTTCCTCACCGCGACGATCTGCGACCAGTAACCGACAGGCGATCAACCGCGCAACTTCGTACCAGCGGAGGTGTCCGGATTCCTGAAGTTCGATGGCGCGGGCCAGGGCAGCTGCACGACGCGGGTCCGACGGCTTCCAGACCAGGTCGAGCAGTTCAGTCTTGTCATCCGGCAGTGCTTCTGGAACTCCGGATTCTGTCCCCGGTTTTTCCTCCGCCGACTTCTCGCTCTCCGAAAAAACGTCGGGGAGCAATTTCCTTGCATCTGCCAGCAACCGGTCGCACAGATCCTGTCGCCCCTGGCTTGAGTACCAATCCAGCAGAGCGATGTACGCGCTCGGCATCCGCGGCAACCAGCGAATGGCTTCCAGCGCAGCCTGCTCGTAGGCTCGACCATCAGGCCCTTCCTGAAGCAGCGCCGCACGACTCTGCAGCAATCGCTTGTCTTTCGGGTCTTCGGCGAGTAACCCGTCAAGCTCGGCAACGAATTCCTGCATCGTCAGACGATGGGCCGCGCGGTTCAGCGCCTTTTCCCTTGTTGAGATTCTCAACGGTTCGAGTTCAATCGCCAGATCGAGTGCCTCTCGGCTTGGAGTGTGCTGGCCCAGTTCGGCAAGGATATCGCTTTTCAGTTCCCAGAACTGCGCAACGCGGCCGCCACGGACCAGAAGCTGATCCACCGTATCAAGTGCGATTGACCAGTTCCCTTCATTCATCTGCTTGAGGAGGGTCAGATAGCGCCGCGAACTGCCGAGGCGCTGAGTTGCCTCGGCTTCCTCAAGCAGCTTTGCCAGAACACCGTCTGCATCATCTGAACCAAGTGACATCACCGCTCGAAATCTTGCCACCAGATGAGCGGACTGGTCCTGCGAAATCAACTTCATCCGTTCGCGAAACTGGTTTGGCGAGATGGCGACGTAGACTGCGTAGCCGTCTCGCAGAAATGCAGCCAGCGCGTCGTCGCCAATTCGAGCAAATGCTGCTTCAGCGGCCTGCACGTCTGCACTTGCAGCCGCCTGGGACAAGTCCATCAGTGCGCCGCATTCATCCGACCTCCATTGCTCTGCCGTCGCCAGCACGTCGGCTCGCTCTTTCGCAATCACCGCAAGCAGTCCCGCGTGCAGACTGTAGCGAGACAGTCCGATTTCCCATGTCAGGGCGGCCGGTGCCCAGTGACCGGGATCGCGCACGTAAAGCGTTTCGAGGTTATTGTTGAAGCCGCACACGACATCGACGTGACTGTTGAATGGTCCTTCGAGCGTGCCTATCAGCGGCACGCCGGCTTCGAGCATGGAGATGACGGCGTCCTTTTCCAGACGAATCGGCACGACGGAAAGACCGCGAGACTGACACCATTCCCGCATGCGCCACAGTGCGGTTCCTTCCCGACCCTGCATCTCACGGTACATGACGTCGGGGTCGAATTTTTTCCCCTGCGGATAGACTGCCATCGCCACACAGGTTGGCACACACTGGTCGCGGTTCTGAGCAATCAGCGGCAAAGGAATATAGCAGTGCTTCCCGCCACCGTGCCGGGGAATCGGCGGCAGCGACATGCGTTCTTCCTGACCGCCCGCGATCTCACGAGCCTGGCTGTACTCACCCAACTCGACAAGCAGCACGCAGAGCGTTCGCCGAACCCAAAGCAGAAAATCTGCCTGAGGCCAGTTCTTCAGGATGGCTTCCAGTCGCGGTCGAGCTTCATCGAACCGGCCCATCGACATCGGCAGCATTGCAGCCGCGATGTCCAGACTGGCTTCTTCGTGCCCCAGAAGAGCCGCCTGTTCGATCTGCTGTTGGGCTGCATCGACGCGACCGCGCGCCAGCAGGCAATGCACCAGGTAAGTTCGCGCTCTGACCCAGCCTGACGCAGCGGCAACACACTGCTCCGCGAGATCGATCGCCTCATCCCAGTGCTGCAGTCCTTCATGCGCACAGGACCGGGTATACAACGACAGCGGCGCATCAAAACCTGGTTCGTCCTGCACTGCCTTGAGCCAGTGCCTGCACGATTTTTCAAATCCCGCGCTCGCATACATGTTTGCCAGCTCAGTGCCCCAGTATGCTCGGTGAGTGCGGCCCAGTGTGGCTTCGCAGGATCGAAGAAACTCGATGCCTTCGGTTTGTCGCGACTGAGTCAACAGGACTCGCGCCTGATAGAGCTGGACAATGGGATCCCCTGGGAATTCCCGCATGGCACAGCGCACCAGGGCCATGTAAGTTTTGTTCACCGAGCACGCCCGCGCGATTTCAACATTCAGCAGAAAATCGTTGGCAGACTGCAGCAGCGATTTTCCTCGCAGCGCGTTCACTGCCTGCCAGGCGGACCGGACCTGCCCGTTCAGGAACAGATCTCGAGCATTGATCCAGGCTGATGACACCTCCGGGACCGAATCTCTCAATTCAAACAACATCAAAAGTCTCTCGCAATTGCTCGCCTGCCGCATGAGCAGGAACACAGAAAGCTGTCATGTGGATTGATCGAAAATAGTGTATCAGGAGTTCCGCGAATCGGGATAGCGTGTTCGCTGTGGCTGAACTGACAGCAATACCCGTCAGGACTTCGTCATTGCGAGAAACCTAAACTGACACATGTGACAAGAAACAAAGTAGACGTCACTCTCTGAGTGACGGAGCCCCCAGGAAGCCGGCGTTTTATTGCCCCGTTTCATCACTCAGAGAGTGATGGCTACTTTTGTCACACCGGCCTGGCGCGGCGAAGCCGCAAATCCGAAGTCCGAATTTCGAAATCCGAAAGAACAACGTTTGATGATGGCGGACATGTTATTCCCAGCGAAACGCTGGGACTGCGATCCTGGATCGCATCGCAACCCCAAAGCCACCCACGCCTGCCATGCGGGTGTTGATTGAAGGTTGACGTCCGACTGTGCCATGCACGGTGTATTAAGAGCCCACTGCCCCGATCGGATCGGGCAGCGGCTTCAATGGGGCAGCGGCAGTTGAACTTATGCTCACACTGAACACCGGAATTTCCAGTGTCATCTTCTCACTTCGCAGAGTGCTCTGGTTGAACATTTCAACGACCGCGTTGTTGATTGTCAGTGTCCCCTCACTGGAGCTGATTGAGTCTGCCGAGATTGTGTTGTCGCCCACGGTGATGACTGCTCTGCCCTTGCATGAGAAACTGTAGGCCGGAGTTCCGTCTTCGCGGGTCTCTACGTCAACATCGATATCATCACATTTCAAAATGACAAAGTTGAAATCGGAACCATTTGGAGCCTGAACCGTTCGACGATGCCGGGTTCCGTCCAGACCAACAGCGGTGACTTCCACCGTGTTGTCTCCGACAGGTTTTGTTCTCAGCGTTACCTGCAGTTTCGGTTGCCATGTGACTTCGGCATCATGCGCCCTGGCGGCTTCGGTTGGTGGAGCAGCGTTTGGGGCTTCCGGACCGAGAACATCTAAAGCCGGAGGAGCTGCGAGTGCTTCTTCCGGAAACGGACTGGCCGCCGGATTGACGGCGTCCTGTGCAGACAAACGGGCAACGTAGATGATTGTCACCAGACAAATAAATGCCGCAGTCCAAAGTAAACACTTTCGCATGAGATCGATCCCTTTAATGAGTATTCAGCCATCACGGTCTGTGCCGGATTCTAGTACCAAGCCGGTCCGCCTCGCCAGAGGAATCGTTCATCGACTGGTCCCACTATGCAATAGTCGTGAGCAGGCACCCCATTGCTTGATCCGCGATTTTGGGATTCATTTTCCTGCCCCTTATATTCCTGCCGTTTCTCGTGCGGTAGCGGGATCAAAGATCAATTGGCAGGAAAATAAAGGGCAGGAAGATGCAGGAGGCGGACAGTGAACAGCGGTCGCGGACAAAGCGGTCAGCCCGTTGTGAGAGGTGAATGCGTCCGTCCTGATGCACGCCGATGGAAGCGGAGGCCGGCAGACAAGCTCAATCGAACCGGTGGTGGCGATTTGCTGACCGCCGGATAATTTCTTAAACCGCTTCGCGGTGAATCACCGGATTCCAGGCTGCCAGGTGGTTCCGAAATAGTGCAGGATCAAAGGGATGATGTTCAGGACCAGGGCAGAAGCCACGAGTGCTGCGAGCGCCCATTCGCGCAAGCTCCAGGAGAATTCTTCCTCGCCGTTGGCCGATGTCGTAAATCGCTTGAGCAGTTCCGTCGGCAAATGCCGATCGTTTCCATTGTGGTACACACCTCTCAAACGCACGGCGATCTGCCGCAGCGTGCTGACATCCTGGCGTGAATTCCGTCCGTTCAAGAACGAACCATTGACGGGATCGCCAATTCCGACAACAAGCACATCGGCCACGGATGGAGGCATCTTCGGCATTCCCGTGGACGGAACAGTATCGCCATCGCTCACGAGTACCACCGTTGTGCTGCGAGGTCTCCAGCCGCGAGCAACATCGACTGCCCCCTGAATGCCGCTGAACAGATTTGTCTCACCCGGCACAAAGGCAAAATGCATCGGAAGATCGTTGAGGACATTTTCCACGACGGAAATATCCTTGGTGTCCTCGACCACCGGCAGAGAATTCGTGTACGTGGCTAGAACCGTAACTCGATATTCGTTCATCGGGATGCGACGAAAGTAAGATTCCATCACCTCCCGCGCGCGAACCATGCGGCTTTGTTCCCCGTCAACGCCCGCATCCTGCAAACGCATGCTCGGCGAAACATCAAGGACCAACACGATGTGCTTCAGCTTTTCAAAAGAAAGCGGCTTGTTGCCTCCCGGAGTCTGAGTTCGTGGAGCCAGCAACATCAGAGTCATCAACGCCCATGCCAACGCACTTGTTGCCACGACTCGCAACGGACTGACCAGATAAACCCATGTCGAAGGGTGCCCTCCCGGTCCGAACACCAGAATCCTCAAACGTCGAATCCGCCGCCAATGAAGGAACTCGGCGACGCCGGTCAACACTGCGGCAAGAAAGGCCGCGAGCAAGCAGTAGACGACATCCTGACTGGAGATTTCTACCATGGCGTGTACCTCAGCCCAAACGCGCTGAGCATCCACGCACAGAGAACCACCAAACCGGCGAGGCAAAACGGCTGAAGGTAATCGATATACTCGATCCCGACAGATTCTATCTCCGCAGGTTTCATGGCATCGATGCTGCGAAAGATCGCTTCAAGAGCTTCAGGATCGCCCGAAACGAATGCCTCACCGCTTGTCGATGACGCGAGGTTCATGATTTCGGCCGGGATCTGCGAACTTCCAATATGGATTGCAAACATCACAATCCCTGCGGCCTGCAGTTCCTTGGCAATTGCGGCATCGCCTCCGTTGTACAAGTCCGAACTCTGGCCATCGGAGACCAAAATGACCATGCGATCTCCGCTGTCCTGCTCTTCCAGCACCTTGCGGCAATTCTTCAGCGCGCGACCGATCATGGTGCCGCCGCCAATGGCTCTCTGGGAGTTCGGCTTCATGAAAGGCAGCGCACACCTGAACGCCGAAGTATCCCGTGTGAGAGGGCACCAACGGATAACATCGGATGCAAAAAATGTCAGACCGAATGCATCGCCTTCCCGATAATTCAGAAACTCATTGATCGCTTTCATCGAAGCATCGTAGCGATCTCCCTCGCCGAATTTCGCGGACATGCTGCCGGAGCAGTCGATGCAGAATTCGATGTTTGTCAGCCGCCGCTGCGTCGTCGGATTCCCGGTCACGAGGGGCACACAGGCGATCAGAATGGCAATGGCAAGTACCGCAGGCAGAAGCGTTTCCGACACTGTCAGCAGCCAATGCAATATGCTCCGTGATTCCCTGATTCCGTGATCAACGGGAAGTGCAATCCGGCGTCCTTTGCGTCGCCAAATCCAAACTGCAATCGCCAGTGGCAGGACCATGGCCAACAGAAACCACGGGCGTTCGAGCGACAGGTCGAACACTGCGAACGTCAGCGATTGCTCCATGCCGCCTGTCATTGATGAGCCCCCTCTTCGCCACTCTCGACCATTTGCTGAAGTGGCCGTAACAGGTCTGCGACCGCGTCATGTGACAGTTGCGGACGATCGTAAAGCCATCTTTCGAGTTGTTTCAGCAGTGGCCCGGCTTCAACATCGTCACGCAGTCTGGAAACGGCCGCATGGGCCGACAGATCCTGAATCTGTTTATGCTCGCGCCAGAACCCGACCACCAGACCTTCCAGTTTCACTTTGTCAGCCACCGAGAAATCAGCACCCGATACCGCGATGCTGAGCAGATTACGAATCTGCTCCAGCCGAGTGCGCGGCGAATTGTCCGCTTCCGCGACGAGTGCCTGGCCGTGCTTTGGCCACAATCGAAAAATTGCAAACAGTCCTGCACACCAGAAAAGTGCTGCGATCCACATCGTCGTCCTGTATCCGCCGACTGAAGTGCCAGCGGTCGTTTTTGGGACGTTGGGGATGATCCTTTCGGGCTCCAGAACGGATTTTGCGATGACCTCAATCGCAGGCAGGTCGGATGTTGATGACCCGTCTTTTCTGGCGAGGAATTTGGCAAGGTCATATGTCCCGGCTTCCATTGCTGACCAGGTCAGGTCATATCGAAATCCATCTGCGTGCGGGTAGACAGCATCCATCCGAATCACGACAAGATTCGTCTGATCATCTGCAATCACAGGAGTCAGCTCGGTGCCAGGCAGCACGATCTGCTGAATGGACGCCATCATCCCGACGTTGGCACTGAGCGTGGACTTTCCTTCAATTCTTGCTTTGACCGGCTCAACCGACGACATCGCTTCGTCGGCGCACACGGACGATGCGAGCCACAACGCTGCGACGATTAAGAGTTGCGGCACAACACGAACCGACAAGTCCGCCATCGTGAAACGACATGGTGCAAATGAATGGCTCATCGAGTCCCCCGCGTAAAGACTCCGCGAGATGCGAAGAAGTGACGAAGCACTGAAACAAATGGCTTGTCAGTCCGAATCACCAGATGATCCACACCAGCTCGCTTCATATCCCGCGCGATGCCGTCATGGTCAGAATGTAAGTCACCACTGTGGGCGATGAGGTGTCGCTCGGTTTCCGCTTCCAGGGCGCGCATCAGGCCACCGCCGGAAATGCCGTCTTCCGCCGGATCACGCAGTTGCAGGACCACACATTCGTGCCTTTGATTGAGTTGCCGAATGGCAGCTGCCGCGCTGGGATCGTGCAGATCACTCAGGACAATAATCAGTGTTCTGTTCAGCAGCGATGGATACAGTTCTGAGATGCGATCTGACAGTGTGGTCTTTTCATCAAATCGAAACCGCCGCAGCTTGAGCAGCCATTGCAGCACCTGATCGCGGCCCAGTGTGGGTCGAATATGCAAGTCCCGATCACCGACACCAAGCACCCCGACGGGACTGACGCGTTCAAGACAGGCGAGTCCAATTCCGCCGGCCAGATGCAGCGCCGTCTCGTATTTTGTCCGCCGGAACGAACTGACCATCATGGAAGCGGACGTGTCGATCAACAAATAACAGGGAAGCCGCTTGGGAGTTTCGAATTGCTTGATAAAAGGCTTCCCGGTCCGGGCGGTAATGCGCCAGTCGATGGATCGAATAGGATCACCGTACTCGTACGGACGCGACTGCACATATTCCACACCGCTGCCGAGGAACGGCGAACGATCCGTTCCGTAACTGAGGCTGTCTGCCAGTTTCTTTACGGCAACGACAAACTGCCTGGAATCCA
>JAYTAK010000329.1:0-10122 GCA_043737515.1 Candidatus Kuenenia sp.
GATGCGGACGGCGTTCTGTTCGGTTTCATAGAACAGTTCTTCGTACAGTTTTTCACCTGGTCTCAGACCCGTGAAGACGATGTCGATGTCGTCAGGATATCGCTGGCCGGAAAGACGAATCATGTCTTTGGCAAGATCGATGATCCGCACCGGTTCGCCCATGTCCAGAATCAGCACGTCGCCGCCTTCGCCCACAGCCCCGGACTGCAGAACCAACTGCACGGCTTCCGGGATCGTCATAAAATATCGCAGCATTTCGGGATCGGTGACGGTGACCGGACCGCCTTCTTCGATCTGCCTGCGAAACGTCGGGACGACGCTGCCAGCCGAATTCAGCACGTTGCCGAAACGCACGGTGATGAACCGCGTTTTGGAACGAGTCGCCACCGAATGCAGATACTGTTCGGCGATCAGTTTTGTCGCACCCATCACGTTGGTCGGTCGCACGGCTTTGTCGGTCGAGATCATCACAAACCGTTCGACCGAAAAGCGGTCGGCCACATCGACCAGCGTCTGCGTTCCGAACACATTGTTGCGCACTGCAGCCTGCGGATTGCTTTCCATCAGCGGCACATGCTTGTAAGCGGCCGCATGGAACACGACGGCCGGTCGATGCAGCATGAAGATCCGCGTCATGGCTTCTTTGTCGGTGATGTCTTCGACGATGAATTCCAGTTGCGGCAGAATTCGGGCAGGGTCTTTTTGCAGTGCGAGGAATTCCTGTTCCATCTGGAAGATGCCGAATTCGGACTGGTCCAGCAGAATGATTTTTCGCGGGCCGAAATTCAGCAACTGGCGGCAGACTTCTGATCCGATGCTGCCTGAGGCTCCCGTCACCATGACGACTCGATTGCGGAGGAACGTGCGGATGCCGGCCATGTCGAGCTGATTGGGTTCGCGGCGGAGCAGGTCGTCGATCGTCACTTCCCGCATCTTAAGTTCAAATCGGCCGGATGGAATCTCATCCACGGACGGAACGAGATGCGCGTTGACTCCGTGTTGCAGACACACTTCGCTCACTTCCCGCACTTCGCGGCCCGACAGACGGGACGGCATCAGCAGCACTTCGGCCCGCGTGTATTTGATAATCGATTCCAGTCCCTGCGAGGCGTCATACACCGGCACGCCGGCGATCACCAGATTCGGTAACAGGTTCCCCGGCGACACGATTCCGACCACACGCAGTTTTTTGGAATTCGACTGAATCGATGTCGTCATTGCCGCTGCTTCCGATCCATGTGCATAGATCAGCGTGCGGGAAGCATTGGGATTTCGATTCGTGTTCCGCAATGTGCGAAGTGCCTGAGCCATAATGCGCGCCGATGAAATGGCTCCGGCGGAAATCAAAGTGTCCATCGCAATCACGCTCCGCGGAATCTGCGGCATAGTTTCATGCGCGATCTGCAGCGCGGAGATCAGGATTCCGCACACGAGGCAGAGTCCGGCCGACCAGGCAAGGTCGTAAATCGTGGAATACCGCATCCGCCGACGCCAGTCGCGTGAAAACAGCACGACCGCAATTTTCAGCAGCACAAGGATGAGTACGCTGTCCCAAAACACGCCCATGGCGTATTCGTCCAGCACAAAGTCGAATCGCAGCAGCAAGGCGCAAAACAGCGATGCTGCAAAGATGACTGCGTAACAGCAGACGGCAGTGGCCAGTCGCGTCATGACAGGTAACCAGCGATTTATAAGGTGGGGGGAGACGTAGAGACGTGCAGCAGAAGGGATTGAGAACGCTGCGAGGTGAGATCAAGGGGACGGGAATCTGCAAATTGCCCACAGGGCGGATTTCACAGATCGGGGCGAATGAAAGCGGCTGAGAACCGTTCGAACACCAATCAACAACACAGAAATGGGAACACGAGAGCGGCGAAGTCTGCCGAATCATGCGATTTGTGTCCAGACCAGCTTCCGGACCGCAAAAAACGCATCCCGGACCAAAAAACAGGCCGAACGTGCAGTCGGTTGCAAGTTCCCCGTCCTGTTTGGATAGTATGCGGTGGCCTTTCGGAACGCTGCGCATGCCGTACAGCGACTCCGAGGCCCGTCTTGTTCAGGATTGATCGCGTGCGGTGTCCCTATTGTAAGCATGACGAAACGAAAGTCATCGACTCCCGCAACAGTCAGGACTTTTCGATTCGCCGTCGGCGTGAATGCCTCAGTTGCGACCGGCGATTCACGACCTACGAAAAAATTGAAGAATCGCCGATCCGCGTCATCAAGAAAGACGGATCGCGCGTGCCCTTCGACCGCGAAAAAATCCGACGCGGTGTCGAGGTTGCTTGTTACAAACGCCCCATCAGTCCGGAACAGATCGATCTGCTGGTCGGCGACGTGGAAGCCGCGCTGTATGAAGATGGTGAACGCGAAGTCCCGTCGCGGCGCATCGGTGAACTCGTCTTCAGTGCCTTGCGGGATCTGGATAAAGTCGCCTTCGTGCGTTTCGCATCGGTGTATCGTGAGTTTCAGGATGTCCACGATTTTGTCGATGAACTGCAGCCGATACTGGACGGTCGTCGTCGCGAAATGTGAGGCGCGCCTTGCCGAATCCCGAACCGCCTTCTGAGACCGGACCCGTGTGGAATCGATTCTGGAAGATTCCTGCGGTGCCGCGTTCTCTCACCTGCGCGGCGATGCTGATCATCGGTGTCCGACTGGCCGATGCCTGCGCCGTGTACGAGTTTCCGGTGCCGACTATCGAAGCAGTCCTGTTCGCGTTCGTATCGCTGTTGGCTGCGACAATTCTGCATCGCAGTGGACGCGTGCGATTGGAAATGACCGCGTTGCTCATGGCGATGATTGCCATCGGTGTGGTGTTGTGGACTGTCCGCAGTCGCGTCGATGAAGGTCAGGACATCGCGCTATTGGCAGCCTCGGAGGAATTCAGCGACGATCCCGCGATCCGCATCATTGGCGATGTCGCCAACATCCCGGCGCTGGATCTGCCGGCAGATTCCGGCAGCATGCCCGGTCAGACTGATTCGCCTCGTACGCTGCTGTTGCTGCAGACACGCGCGCTGATGCGGGGTGAAGAAACGATCCGCGCGCGTGGACTCCTCCGCGTTCTGATCGACGGCGATGCGACCGAGCAACTGTCCTGGGGCGATCGAATTCAGCTCACAGGACAGATCGATCTGCCGGAACCCACGAAGAACCCCGGCGAGTTCGATTTTGCGAGGCACATGCAGCGGCAGGGCATGTCGGCGATGGCGTTTGCACGGCATCCGGCAGCGGCGCGTGTGATTCAGCCCGCGAGTGTCTGGAATCCGGAGCGCTGGCTCAATGAATTCCGTCAGCAGACTGTGCTTCTGCTGCGCGACAACCTCAACGCTAAAAACCGCGCGACGGCAGAAGCGTTGCTCCTGGGAAATCGCGGTCATCTGTCGCCGGACGTGGAACGTGACTTCATTGCCAGTGGCACGATGCACTTGCTCGCCATTTCCGGCCTGCATGTCGGCATCCTGTTTGTGTTCCTCGTTCGAGTGCAGAATCTGCTGTTGGTGTCACGCACCCGTTCGCTGCTGCTGGCCGGCCTGGTCTGCATCATCTATACGTTTCTAACCGACCTGCGACCGTCTGTGATGCGCTCGACGTGTTTCATATTGCTTTATATTCTGGGCCAGACACTGTATCGCGACATCCGCATGGGCTCTCTGATCGGCGCGACCGTCATGCTGCTGCTCGTGCTGAATCCGTCGATTGCATTTGATATCGGCGCGTGGCTTTCCTTTCTGGCCGTCAGCGCGCTGGGCTGGGTGTCGGAGCACGATTCGCCGCCGGAAGATCGAGCCGCCCCGCCGGATGCTGTTACGTGGCAGGATCGATTCCGCGAGCTGCGCGGACAGTCGGCGGAATGGTTGAGGCTGAATTACCGTCGGATGCTGACCATCGCCGTGCTCACCGCACCGATCGTGGCGACTCAGTTTCATGTTGTGTCGCTGGTTGGGATGATCGTCAACATCCTGCTCATTCCGCTCACCACCGTCACATTGATCTGCGGCTACATGGCGATCTTTGTGGGCCTGCTTGTGCCGCCAACTGCTTCGATCACAACGATTCCGTTCGACTGGATGTTGTCGGCATTGCACCTTGGCGTCTCGCTGTCGGCAGATGTTCGAGTCGGCTTCGTGATGATTCCCGATCTTCCGGCATGGTTCATCCCCGTCTATTACGCTTTGCTGGCGTTATCCGTGATGGCCCGGCATGCGGTCCTGCGACGGTGTTTTCGTATCAGTCTGCTGGTTTACGTGATCCTTGTGTTCCGCACGATTTGCCAGGTGCCGGAGCATGACGGTCTGACGTGCAGCGTGTTGTCGGTGGGACATGGAAACGCGGTCGTCGTGCAGACTCCGGACAATCGCGTGCTGCTGTTTGACGCTGGTGCGATGTATCGCGGTGAACGGACGGCAGATACCGTCTGCCGGTTTCTCTGGCATCGCGGTTATCGCATGATCGATGCAATCGTGATTTCTCATCCCGATCTGGATCATTACAACGCCGTCGCCGGTCTGCTGGAACGCCTGCCGGTCGGACACGTTTTTCTGACGAATGAATTTGTGCGGACAGAATCGCCGACCGTACAAAAAGTGCTGGATGGGATCTCGACTCTGGGCGTGCCCGTCGCGATCCTGGGCAGTGGCGATTCACTTCCGGGCGATGATCTGCACATTTCGTTTCTGAAGGCCGCCACGGAACCAGAGTCCGGGCTGTCGGACAATGAGGCCAGTGTCACGGCAATTCTGGAATATCGCGGTCGCCGCATCTGTCTTCCAGGCGACCTTGAGGGACACGGCCAACTGCAACTGCTGCCGAGTCTGCCACAATGCGATGTCCTGATGAGCCCTCATCACGGCAGCCCGAATTCCAATGTCCCGGCGCTGGCTGCGACGGTTCAGCCAGCTCATGTGATCGTGAGTTCCCGCAACGATCGCAACCGCAATCACCTTGCCCGCGTGTTTGGATCTGCCTCCGTCACGCACACCAGCACCGATGGCTGTGTCACGGTTCATGTGTCCCCTGACGGCAGACTGGACGTCGAGGCGTTTCGTGCGAAGAAGGATTGAGTACGTAGGCGAGTCGCTCCGTCGACTCGCACTCCCCTTCACGCCCGTGCGAAAACAACGCCACGTCGTGGTCACCCTAAATCACAATGGCGTGGACTAAGGCGAGCGGGGGATGTTAATCCCCTGATTTGTTCCAGATGACGCGAATATCAGGGCACTTACGTACCCCGCTCGCCAGTCAAATTCCTAAAGTCCACGCCATTGACCATAAATCACCCGTTACCGAATCACGACGTTGCCCCAGGAAAATCTCAGTCGGCGGAGCGACTGAGCTACGTAGGCGACGTCGCTACGCCGACTCGCACTCCCCTTCACGCCCGTCCGAAACCATCGCCGCGTCGCGGTCACCATCAATCACCGCTTTGCGATTTCGGATTTCGAGATTCGGATTTCGAAATTCGAAAAGCCGCGTCGCGGTCGCCCTAACCCTGCGGCTTGCCAGCCACACCCCCAGCCACTGCCGTGCGACGGCGAACATGCAGCATGACGGGCAGTGAAGTGATTCCGTCCACGTTGGATTTCAGATGAAACAGGCGGCTGGTTTCCGGGACCCAGGCGGCCGTCGTGATAAAGAACTCGCGTTCATTTTGACCGCTGAGCAGCATCAGACCGTTGAGTCCGATGTTGTCTACAAATACACCATGCGGCATGTTTCGTCCGGAGTCTTCCTTGCCAAATTCGACCAGACCGTCGTGCTTGCTGCGTTCCACTTTAAGAAATGCACGCACTGTTTCGCCTGCCCAGACGGTCAGTTCCGGAGTCTGTTCCGCCGCGCCGGCTGCCTGCTGTTCGGCGGACAGAATGCGCACGATCACTTTCGGGGGCCCGCCAACCTTGAATGACTTCAATCCGCCCGCCTCGTGAGTCACGTCACGTCCGGCGATTTTCGCTCTGGCAATAAATCGGATCTGCTTCACAGCGTCTTCAGATGGTATCACGGCGTCTTTTTCCGCAATGAGCGTTCCGAATGCCTGGAGCTGTTCCGCCTGGATTTCAATCGGCCCGGAGAATGAGGATCCCGCTGGCAGATTCTCCGCGATGATCTCAATCGGGCCATCGTAGCCGTCCAGGCGCGTGGCCTTGAAACTCAGTTCCTGGCCGACGCCCGGAAACAGCGCGACATCCGTACCGCCGGTCTCGACGGAAAAATCCGGCTGGGGAGATCGAATCAGCAACTGATACTTAAATTCGGCCCCCTGAAAATCCCGCGCGTCGCGAATTCGTACCAGATAGTTCCCATCGGCAGGCGGATCAAACATCAGCCTGGAATCGCTGCCCCACTGCCGCAACGGGTCGTCATCGTTTTCAAAGTAGATTGGAAACTCCGGCAGGCCGGTCGCCGTCAGCACCTCGTCCGGATGATGGGCTTCGACAATAAACGCGGGAGCCTGCAAAGCGTGCGATGTCGGTGTCGTTCCAAAATATGTAAACCGATTTCCGAAGCCGGGATAAACTTTATATCCCGAATCCGGGCCGCGCGGATACAGCCACAGTTTGACCACTTCACCATCGGAATACAGATACTGGTTCAGCTCCATTTCCTGCCAGTTAAACATGCGAAAGTCATCGCTGGTGTCAGAATCTTTTCCGCGAAAAGTAAAGTACGAATCACGAACGGCCTGCAGTCGCGCTTGTAACACGGAAGTGCCATCTTCATGCAGGATTTCCACAAATGAATCCAGGGGCGAATTATCCCGCGAGGCTCTGACTTCAAACATCAGAGGTTTGCTTTTTTCTGCCTGAAACTGAAATACATCCTGATCGGGAGTTACCGCTTCAGAATGTATTGTGCCAGCTATCGTTGTAGAAATGGACACCACTTGCGGCGTCGCCAGTGCATTGGGTTCAGCCTCAGTGACTGCCACAGAAATTGCGGGCACATCGGCTGCCAACGCAGTCGTCATCGGGGCTACCGCAGTTTCCGGAGTTGCCGCTGGAATGTCCGGGACCGGCACACGACGCAGCTGTCCGTTCGCTGTCGCTACAATCAGTTCTCCGGCATCCGGAGCAAACACAAAACAGGTGGCTCGGTCATTGCCGAAATCAAGAGCATCGATTTCATGCACACGGCTGGCGTCCCAGATTTTCAGGATACCACTGTCCTCCGCCGTTGCCAGAAAACGTCCATCAGGGGACATCCTCAGCGACGTGATGACGCCTTCATGCGCGAAGCGGGAAATCAGCAATGGGTTGATGACCGGTGTTGTCCTGGACAGCAGGTTCCATTTGCGAATTCGATTGTCGGCACCTGTCGCATAGACCGCATTTCCGTCCGGACTAAACAGAACGGAATATTGTTCCGCCTGTGGCTGACTTAGCGTATCCAGCCGCTGCCCGGTCGCCACATCCCAGATCTTGACTGTCCCGTCTGCACTGGCACTGGCCAGCAGCGTTCCGTCGGGGCTGAACTGCAGATCAAAAATCGCTCCATTATGCCCGGTCATTTCGCGGATCAGCGTACCGGAAACCGCATCGTGCAGAATGATGCGTCGGTCGTAACCCCCTGTCGCAACCAGCTTCTGATCGGGAGACCAGACGGCCGCGTAAGCCACGTCATTGTGCCCGGCGAATTCCTGAACGATCATGTTCTGTGCCGGATCTGCCACGACAGCGCGACCAGAAAGTCCGGCAACTCCGGTGGCCAGCAGGAGGCGTTTCCCGTCTGCAGAAAACTGAACGTCGTTGACCTTTCCGTCATCCACCGGACATTGAGCCGACACTCCATTCGCTCCCGCTGTTGAAACCTCGACAGATTTGTATCGTCCGAAGGCAAGCATGGAACCGTCGTTGGAAATCGCCATTGAGAGTACGGGGTTTCTCACGACATCGGCAGACACTTTCACGTCCGGCAATTCCGCCATCACGGCCGCGCGGCTGTCAAATTCGGCACCGTCCGCCAGCCACTTCTGAATGACTTTCACTTCTTCAGGCGTCAGTTGCGGCTGATCCGCAGGCGGCATGTGGTCGTCGTCTGTCGAAATCAGCACTTTCCATAACCGCGAAGCCTCGGGCGTGTCTGCGTTCAGAATCTTTCCGTGTTCGCTGCCTTTCAGAATATCGTCGGCCGCCTGCAGCGACAGTCCCTGTTCAGCGTCAATCCGATTGTGGCAGCCGAGACAATGCGTTTGCAGCAGCGGTGCTATCTGACGGCGATAGGAGACGGCCTCATCCGCCTGCGCTTGATGCGATGTCTGCAGGACATATGAAAGAATCTGAACTAGACTTAAGTATATGGTCAGAGACCGCATTAGGAACCTCTATTCTTAAATGTTACGAGCGATGAATGTTTGCAACCGCGAGAAGTTAGCCAGAAAAGTGGCCTTCGGCGATTGAAAGCTGCTGATCGTAATGATATTTAACATGCTAATCGAATGTCGTTCAGATTGCCTGCGAAAATCGGTCTTTGTTCTGAAACGACAAATTTACAATCTGTTTTAGTGTAAAGGATGAATCACGATGGCGAAACGAGGCGGCGCAGGAAAGAATGGTATTGTTGTAGCTCAGGAAATCCGAGCGATGATCGAAGCGAACAACGCAATCAAGGGCCCGGAAGTAATGGCTGCTTTGAAGGAGAAGTATCCTAAAGAGGCATTCAATGACAAGAGCTGTCAGGTATCCTATGCCAACATCCGGAAGAATATGGGTCTGTCGCGCACATTGAAGAAGAAGCCCGGTGCCTCAAAGGGGAAGGTCGGTCGACCACCGGGACGGCCTGTTGGCAACTGGCCTACCTCGGTCGCAGCCGTCGCAGCCGGACCTGCCGCAGAGAATTCGGTCAATATCAGTCTGCTTCAGGCGGCAAAAGCTCTGCTGCAGCACTGCAATGGTGATGCGGCAGTCGCGATACAGGCACTGAAGCAGATCGCTGCTCTGCAGATGAACTGAACTGTTGCAGTCTGCGTTCACAAGCAGCACGCTGGCAGGGAACACATGGGCTTCCGATTGTTTTCGGAAGCCTTTTTTACGCGCATCGCGGTCTGGTTTTTCGGCGTTGATAGCCATTGCCTTCGGTACGATTACAATCGAAGTGATTGACCCCGGAGAAAATGTCGATTCGATGCCACACGCCGTAATCTCGATCACCAGACAGGCCACAGCATGTCAAAGCACAAACTCGTCGGAAGTAGCAGGCACGCCGCAAGGCTGAAGCAGACGGCGACGTATGGAAAAACTTCCGTCTCCATTGGAAGTTATCTGATTCAACGCCTGCAGGACGTCGGCGTTCGCGACATTTTCGGAATCCCGGGGGACTTCGTCCTGAAGTTCTATGGAATGCTTGAAGACAGCCCGATTCGGGTCGTCGGCACAACCAACGAAGCCTGCGCTGGTTATGCAGCCGATGGCTACGCGCGGATCAACGGTGTTGGTGCGGTCTGCGTGACTTATTGCGTCGGAGGACTCAGCCTCTGCAATTCTGTGGCCGGAGCCTACGCCGAAAAAAGCCCGGTGATCATCATCAGCGGTTCGCCCGGCATGAATGAACGACTGGCTGATCCGCTGCTGCATCATCGGGTCAAAGACTTCAGTACACAGCGCGAAGTCTTTGAAAAAATTACCGTCGCGTCGGCGGCACTGGAAGATGACCTCACGGCATTCCGGGAAATTGACCGTTGCCTTGATGCGTGCCTCCGCTACAAGCGGCCCGTGTTTCTCGAACTTCCGCGAGATAAGGTCCTGGCCTGTCCCGAACACCCGCACACGCCGCTGCATCAACATCCAAAAAGCGATGAATTGGCCCTGCAGGAAGCGATGCAGGAAACGTTGACGCATCTGCACGCGGCACGGAAGCCGGTCATCATTGCCGGGATTGAACTGCATCGGTTCGCTCTGCGAGATCAGGTGCTGCAGTTTGCAGAACGCAACAATATCCCGATCTGTGCGACGCTGCTGGGAAAGTCGGTCGTCAGCGAAAGGCATCCACTGTACCTGGGCGTCTATGAAGGTGCCATGGGCCGCGAAGAAGTGCGGCGTTACGTTGAAGACAGCGACTGCATTCTGCTGCTGGGTGCCTTTATGAGCGACGTCAATCTGGGAGGTTTTACGGCGCACCTGGATC
>JAYTAK010000330.1:0-1858 GCA_043737515.1 Candidatus Kuenenia sp.
CGCTGCTTGTACCAGGTTCGAGCGGTTTTCGAAAACCTGTAGCAGAGTTCGTGAGAACTCTGGTGCGTTGCGGCATGATCAACACGTCCCGAATTCTGACGAATCCGGCTGCAAGAACGACAGCAGCTTTGGCACGCAGGCTGGTTGATCGGGTGGCTGCGTTAGAGGCTCGTTTCGGCGGTGCGAGACGGCTACATAGGGTTAAATCACATTCGTACCGGAGGGCTGACGCCGCTCCGCTCGCCGCGACGAACGATTCCACCGGCAAGAATTGCCGAATGTCGCTGAATACCGCGAAATGGCGTGGGGGACCAGAAAGGGAGGAATATTTGCGTTGCGTTGTCCCAAAGACTTGCAGTAGAAGGACGCAATCACTTCTCCCACATTCAGACGAGAACGCCCGCCGTGTCAAGAAATCATCGAAATCGCAGAAACCGTCAGTCCGCACACATCGCCGTGTCTGCCATTGCTGAAATCGTCGAACCGCGCATGCTGCTGTCGGCAGCGCCGGTTGCACAACCAACTTCTGTGCCTGGGGTCGGCGCTGCAGTCGGAACTAAGGAATTAGTGATTGTCGCGGAACGCTTCGGAGAAGGCGGTACTGCGAATCCGAAGATCGACGAAGTTCGTCGGGCGGGCGATGAAGTGCAGGTGTTCTCAACGACCTATTCGCGTCGAGTGTGGCCGGGGCAGTATTATCCATTGGACGACGTGGCAATCGGTACCACGAATAACTCGATCTCCAGCTATGTGGTTCAACAGAAGTCCGACCCAGTTACCGTCACCGTCCCGGATCGAGAATTGAAAGTCGTCTATTTCTTTGCAAACATCGATCAGCCGCAAAGTGAACTCTACAACCTCCGCACCTTCGGGGATTCGACGCTGCTCTATCGGCGAGCCGATGCAGATGGTAACAGTGGCTGGTTGACGACCGATGTTGATCCTGGAGCCGACTCCACGGTTGGCCTGGATTTTACTCCCGCACCAGCCGCGCCCACAGGACTGGTCAGCACTTCAGCGTCAGCGACTTCGAATGAAGTGACATTGTGGTTTGATGAGTCGCCGACGTCCGCAATCGCCGGGCAACGGTTCGTGCGACAATACAATATTTCCATCCAAAGCAGCAGACTCGCCTTTATCGTTTCACTCTCGACGGATCTCGTGGCATTCGACAGTCAACGTTTTTCAATGACCGACGCCAGTGGAACGGTGAAAACCTTCGGCGGCAAAAAGACGCTCAACTTGCCCGTCGATGTCTACTCGTGGCAAGTGCAGGTTCGGGATCTTCCGCTGTTTCCTGATGGCACCACAGGAGGTAACGCGTTGGCCACGCCATGGTCTGAATTCAGCGACACCGTTCGTTTCGCCGTTCTGCCTCAAGGACAACAGATTCTGCTCGGCCGCACGTTTGCCGACTCATCGACAGGGATTGCAACGGTCGAATGGGGTCCGGTCGCTGGTGCTGCCAGTTACGAGGTGTGGATCAATCGAATGAGCGATGGCAGGATGGTGCTGCACAAGACTGGACTGGGCGGATCTTCATACCAATCGGATGCACTTGATCCGGACAATTATCGAGTCTGGGTGCGTGCGACTCGTGCGAATGGAACAAGAACCAGTTGGAGCAAGTTCGAAGAATTCACGGTCACTCCTCCATCCTTGAACGTCGCAAATTTCTGGACCCCGGTTCACGACACGACTCCGACGATTACATGGACGGCCATCCCGCGCAGCACACAGTACAGAATCTCTCTGATCGACCTTGCAAAGGAACAGGCGGCACAAGTGATCGATTTTGTATCACTCGAAGCATATCAGAACTTCATCACTGCCTACACTCGCACCGTGGCGGGCTCAT
>JAYTAK010000331.1:0-4381 GCA_043737515.1 Candidatus Kuenenia sp.
CAGGAATCGCAGCCTTGCACCGAGTTGCCACAACCCTGCCCGTCTCTGGTTCCAGTCACTCCGGATTTGGCCACAATGCGTTAAACTTTCGCGGCAGGATGCCGCGACTGAGATTCGACAGGATGTCGGACCGCGCAACTGCGATTTACAATCCATTGGTCTGAGGCGAGCGGTGAAGCCGTGAAGCCTCGCTCGATCATTTCTTTTCAACAACTGTGCATTTTGCGCGCATCTTTCGACTGTTGTACTTTCAGATTTCAGATTTCAGATTTCAGATTTCAGTAGGCAGTAGGCAGTAGGCAGTAGGCAGTAGAAAGATTTCGGATTTGAGATTTGAAATAACGGGGGGCAGGAAAATGAGGGGGGAGGTCGGAGAGAATTTGTGGTGCAGTGCCGTGGGCAGAAGTGCTTTAAGAAATAAAAAAGCAGTCCAGGTCGAACGATCCGCATCGTGCCGTGGTTGGACGCTCAAGCGGAGGAAACGTGTGGAGTTGGATTTTACTGTGAAGATTTCCGCGAAGCGACAGATGTCCGCCGACGGAGCGGCGGACCTACGCAGGCGAGCCGCTCAGTCGGCTCGCGCGAGGCACGGCGGCAAAGACATTGATGTGGCAATAGAGATTCGGTTGCGGGCGAAGCCCCCGCCAAAAGTATGCACAGTCGGAATAGTTGCGTGAGATGATGACCGTCGCTTGATCAAACAACGCGGAAGTCCAGGGCAGCGCTCCAGAGGCTGGCGAGGCCGGTGCTGTCGAAGGCGCGGACCCAGACTCGATACGAACCGGATGTGAGTGGAGTCGCGGCTTTGAATGAGTTGGTCGCAACATTGGATTGGTGAATCACGCTGGACGCACCGCCAACCTTGTCAACCCATAACTCGTAGCGCACCGCACCGGTGCTGGCTGTCCAGTTGAAGGTTGGCTTGCTGTTTGTGGTCGCTCCGGGCGACGTCAGCGTCGGACGCGGCGTGACCTTGACCGTGAAATCAGATGCGAATGACCATTTCCCGGAGGCCGTCGTGCTGATCGGCATCACCCACACGCGATAGTCGCCGTTGGGGAATGTCTTCGAAGACGTGTACGACGTGCCTGTCACGTTCTGATCGCGCAGGAACACGTTTCCGGATTTGTCGGCGATCCAGACGTCGTAACGCACGGCACCGGGTACTTGCTTCCATGTGATGGTTGGTTTGGCCGTATTTGTGGTGCCGCTCGGGCCGGTGATTTTGCCGGCAGTTTCCACTTTGAAGTCGGACGGACTGCTCCACGACGTCATTTTGCCCTGTGAATCAATGGCACGCACCCAGTAGCGATAGTTGCCCAGTCCCAGGCTTGTCGGAACAGGCAGCGAGGTGGCGTTTGTCTTGTCAACGCTGGCGATGCGTTTTGCTCCGCCAGTTGCTGACAAGTCTGACAGATAGACCTCGTAGGTCACAGCACCAATGACCGGATTCCAGTGTAATGTCGGTGTGGCTGTATTCGTGGAGGTCACGGTCTTCAGCGTCGGAATCGAGAGGATCGTATAGTCATAACCATCCGACCACTGTCCCGTTTTCGCCGCTGTGTTGCCTCGGACGAAGTAACGATATTTGCCAGGCGGCAGCGTTGACAGGCCTGCATACTGCGAAGTTGTCAGGTTGCTCACGTTCGCCAGAACTGTCCCGGTCTCCACGTTGATCAGCCGCATATCGTACGACGTGGCGTTCGGGACATCCGCCCAGTTCAGTGCCGCTTGCGCGTTCATGCTGACGCCTTGCACGGCCAGTGCGTTTGCCTGAGTCGCCACGTTGAATGACAATGGCTGACTCCACGGACCCGCGACGCCCGCGGAATTGATCGAGCGTACCCAGACGCGATGGGTGCCCAGAGCGAGATCGGATGGGATGGTAATCGAAGTGCCGGACACGTTTTGATTGCGATAAACTTCGCCTCTGTTCCCGGCGATCTGATGCACGGTGACATCATAGCGGGCGGCGGAGGTAAGGGACGTCCATGAAATTGTCGGTCGGAGTCCGACGTCGTTTGTTGTCGGTGTCAACAGTGTGGGAGAAGTCGCGGTGGTCGTGCCTGCCGTCGCCGGAAGTTCAAGGAAATTGTAGCCCGTGCCCGTGCCCGCGTTCGGCAATGCGATGGCGGAAAAGACGTCATCCAGAACCTGATCCGGCAGAATTGTGCCCGCCTGTTCAGGGCCGTCGGTCTTGCCTTTCGGTTGCGTCTCCAGAATGCTGTACTGCCCGGTCGGGAGATTGACGAACGAATACCTTCCGAGCGAATCGGTGGACTGATGAATGAGGACCGGGTTACCGGCAGCATCATTTCCCGCCAGCGTTACGATGACCCCGGGAATGCCGACATCGCCGCTGTCGAGCGTACTGCTGCGGTTCGAATCTGTCGCCACCATGCCGCTCAGACTGCCGGAACCGGTCACTGGCAGCGATACGATTTTCGTCTGCCCGACGTTCTGGCTGGATGCGAGGAACGGACGCTTCGACGGATCTTCAATGCCTTCGGTAAAGTTGAACCCTGCCGCGTTGACTCCCGGATTCAGCGTCAGATTCAGGAATGCATCGTTGACCACCGTGCCTGTGGCTCCCGTGCCGGCAACTTCCGGGCCGTCGATAAAGAAGCCTGGCTGAATCTCATAGACGCTGTAACGGCCCGGCACGAGATTCGTAAATGCATAAGCACCGTTGGCGTCCGTACGCAATTGGCGATTCACCGCAGCACCGTTGACGTCGGTTCCGAACAGCACAACCTGAACGCCCGACAGCAGTCGTTCGCCCGCATCTCGCAGTCGGTTTTGATTCAGATCCTGGAACACCACACCGCTGACGGAGGACGGTGCCAACTGAGCCTGAGTCTGAATTGTGCTGGTGTTGTCGTTGGGATTAGGATCGGGCTGGTCGGCAGTGGCCGATGCGGTATTCACCAGCGTGCCAGCCATTGCGACGTTGACGCTGGCAACCAGAGTCACCGTCACAGTGGCTCCGGCGTTGATGTTGCCGATCGTGCTGGTCACGATGCCATTGGCATGCGTGACAGTTCCCTGTGTTGATGTGCCTGATGAAAATGTCATGCCTGGCCCGAGGTTGTCGGTGAGAACGACACCAGTGGCTCTCGCCGTTCCCGTATTCGTAACGCGAACCGTGTACGTGAGCAGCCCTGGCGACAGCACAGGGTCCGGCGATCCGGTCTTCACCACAACCAGATCGATGAACCCGATGACTGTGGTGGCGACGGACTGCGAATTGTTCAGCAGATTGGTTTCCGTTTCAGTCACCGTCGCCACGGCCGCTGTATTGTTGATCGTCAGTCCGTCTGCGGCATTCATGCCAACGGTCAGCGTGATCGTCAGGGTTCGCGTGGCACCAGCGGCGAGACTGCCGATGCTCCAGATTCCCGTAGTGTTGTTGAAAGTCGAACCATCGCTGCCGGCGGCCGATATGAACGACACGCCTGCAGGCAGACTTGCTGCCAGAACGCCAAGGTCAGAAATCGTGACAGCGGTGGCATCGGAGCTTCCGGCGTTTCGCGCGGTCACGGTATAAACCAGATTTCCAGCACCGCTTCCGGCAGAGACCGACGTGACGTTGGCTGTCTTCGTGACGACAATATCAACGCGGCGATCCACATCCGTGGTCACCGTCTGCGTGTTGTTCTGCAGGTTGGAATCAGTTTCGGTGACCGTCGAAAGTGCCGCCGTATTTGAAATCGTCAGACTGTCGGACGCAGAAGCACCGACGGTCAGCGTCACGGTAAGCGTCTCCGAGGCGATGCTCGCCATGTTGCCGATCGTCCAGAGGCCGGTCGTTGTGTTGAAACTTGAACCGTTGCTTCCGACGGCGGACACAAACGACACGCCCGCGGGCAGATTTGCTGCAAGGATTCCGATATCGGTGACGGCAACTCCGGTCGCATTCGACGGCCCGTTGTTGCGAGCTGTGACAACGTAAACCAGATTGCCGACTCCGCTGCCGGCAATCACAGGTCCTGCCGTGGCGGTTTTCGTGACCTGAATGTCCACCGAACGATTGAACATTGTCGTGGCCGATGCGGTGTTGTTGTTCAGATTCACATCGATTTCATTCAAACCCGTGACTTCCACAGTGTTGTCGAAGGTCTGCGGAACAGCAGCCGCTCCGACAGTCACAGTGACCGTCAATGTTCGCGTGACTAATGCGGCAAGATTGCCGATCGTCCAGATTCCCGTCGCGGAGTTATACGTCGAGCCACCGTCGCCGACGGCACTGACCAGCGTGACCCCGACAGGTAGATTGGCGGCGAGCAATGCATTGTCGCGGACAGTGACGCCCGACGCATCCGATCGACCGATGTTGCGGGTCGTAATCGTGTAGACGAGGTTGCCGACACCGCTGCCGGCG
>JAYTAK010000332.1:0-1857 GCA_043737515.1 Candidatus Kuenenia sp.
GGGACTTTCCAGAAACCTGTTGACGGTAGCACAGTCGGCACAATTACACTTGAGGACCGCTTCACGAGCAAAATCACCCGGCGGCTGCGGTTCTTCGGCAGTCCGTTGCTCCAGCAGCGACAGTAGTGCCTTCAGCCAACCATCAATGGACTCCCTGTTTTTCGGGGGATGTTTTTGCAGGAACGGCTGGAGATTTTGAACGACTGGAATCTGCACGCTGACGGCATCGAACTTGTCGGTCATCTGCTGGAACAGCTCGATCGCTTTTTTGAGCAGATCTTCGTCATCCAACCGGCACAGGGCTTTCAACAAATGCAGGACCAGCACTTTGGCATCGACTCGACCATCTTCCCAGTGATCAAGCTTCACCTGAAGCGCCCAGACGGTGATGGCCTGCAGCATCACGCTGGCCAGCGTCCGACAACCGTCCTGTTTCTCGTTGCGCGTATCCGAAATTCGACACAGCGCGTGCAGGAGCTTCGCGTTGCGAACCAGAAAACGTCCTTCCTTCTTTTCAAAGATGGAATTCAGACTGGGCTGGCAGACTGTCCATCCGAAGCGGCGGCACTGTTGTGCCAGAAGCCGAACGTCGGAGAGCACTTTTTCGGCTGGGGCAATCCTGATGAGAAACTTCAGGAACTGCTTCCGTGATCCAATGCAGGCCAGGGCTTTCAGCATCCGGTCAGCGGACGATTGTTTGCCGACCGACGAATTGCCCTTCCATGTCGCAATGACGGCTCCCGCGAATCGACGACACTCTTCACGATGCCGAAGTTGTTCGATCCCTGAGAATAACGGAAGCATTTCTGCCATGCGACAGAGTTCTTCCACGGCAGCCGTTGTGCCTGCTCCGCAGAGGACTCGATAGTGCGATTCGACCGGCCAGATCGCGATGATCGCCTGACGATACCACCGTTCCAGAGTCATTCCGGCATTGCCCGTATACCCTTCAAAATCTTCCTCCGGTGTCAATTCGCGAATGAGCACATCCGCAATCAACTGATCTTCATCAAACCCCAGTTCTCCAAAGCTCGGTCGGGTTCCGTCAAATGCCACCCAGTGATCTGCTGTGAGGCTGAAGTCATCAACATCAAGCATGTGATACGAGGACTCGGGCGGATCCTCGCGATCGCGACGAGACCTCGAACTTCGACCGTAATCATAGTCGCCGCTGCCATCTTCCGCCGATCCGACTTCCCACAGCGTCAGCAAAGCCAGTGTTGCCCGGCAGCCAGCCTTTTCCGCGGCACTCCTGATCACTGCAGCACGCGATTGATCTTCGCCCTTGAGGTTCTCCGGCGACAGGCCGTCTTTGGAATACTCATAGGTCAGCGCGATCGCAAGCGTCTGCGACGCTTTGGACGCTTTCCATTTCTGGATCAGTGAGGTGAGTCGATCAGCCTGCTCCCGAAAATTCGGGGCTTGCACCGCTGCCTGGCCGTTTCCTGTGAGGACAAGATTGTAGACCAGACAAAGCCGAAACCCGGATTCCACCGGCTTCACTTCATGCTCGCAATCGGAATAGAATGCTGCGTATTGGAGGTTAAAGCGATTTTCAGGAGAATCAAAGCGGATCGTGACCTCTTCGCCCGCATGACGAATCACGAGCGATCCGCCTTCATGCGGCGACGGAAGACTGATGATACAAGTCGCCACCATGCGATCGACTTTCTCACCGTCTTTGTGAGGAAGAAAGAAGCCACCCTTCTCATAAATCAGCAGCTTGTAGAGCTGACTCTCGAGTGGCTGATCCTGTAGACCCAGATGCTGCTGTATCGCCGACGTGACGCGATCCACGCAGTTCGGCCATTCCGGGTTGAGCAACTGAAACTGTTCCGGATCCAGTTCCCACACGCG
>JAYTAK010000333.1:0-4376 GCA_043737515.1 Candidatus Kuenenia sp.
TAGTCCAGGCGGAAACGCTGGTTCGCCATTCGCAGCACACCGCCCGGCAGAATCCTGGACGTCTGGCAACGCACATTGTTGACGGACGTCCCGTTTCGACTGCCAAGGTCGCGCACCCACCAGTAGCCGTCAATCAGTTCTAGTTCGCAGTGTTTCCCGGACACGCTGCCGCAGGCGATGGCGTGATCATTCGCTGGATCACGTCCCAGCGTCACTTTCTTTTTCAGCAGGAGGATTGGAATTCCCCCGCCGACCGGAGTTAATCGACCTAACATGGCGATCTCCTCATGTCTCCCATTCCTGATTTGCGATTTGCAGTTGTGAATTGAATTCGATCGCAGACATTAGTCGTCTCCTGGCTTTAAGAGGCCAAAAACTCACGCAACTCGACAGCGATCCGAGCGTACTGTTGTTCAAGATTCTGCAACGATGCCATCATCGACGGCAGTGACTCGCTGCCCGCTCCCATTTCCAGTGACTGAGCCAGATCGGCCGTGGCAAAGGCTCCTACTCCCAGCATCGCCCCTTTGAGCGAATGTCCGCGCGAACGCACCCTGGCAATGTCCTGAGCATGCACCGCCAATGACAGATCCTGAAGCAGATGTTGAGACTCATCAAGAAAGACCTCCACGACACTCTTCAACAGTTCACGGTCGCCGTCCACACCTTCCAGCGCGGACTTCCAGTCGATCAGCGCATCGACCGGCAATAATTCTGATCTGACGCTCACAGACGACATCGTTTGAGAAGGCTCATCCAGCATCAAAGTCTCCAGAATCGCGGCGAGTTGTTTTGCACGGATCGGCTTCGAAAGATACTCGTCCATCCCCGCCGCAATGCATCGTTCCCGGTCTCCTTTGAGTGCATGTGCAGTCATCGCCACGATCGGTGTCCTGGTGAGGTTGACCTTTTCCAGCTCCCGAATTGCGGCGGTGGCCGTGAATCCGTCCATTACCGGCATCTGCACGTCCATGAGTATGACATCAAAACGCTCCGCCTGATACGCTTCGACCGCTTCCAGTCCATTGTTGGCAATCGTCAACTGGTGTCCATGTCGCGCTAGGATTCCGGTGGCCAGCTTTTGATTCATCAGATTGTCTTCAGCCAGCAGAATCTTCAGGGCACGCATCGTCCTGCCGGATTCCTGCACGACCGCGGCCTCGGCTTCCTGGCGCGGACCGGATTTGCCCGTGAGATTCACGATCAGGTCGAACAGTTCCGACTGCTTAACAGGCTTCATCAGGTTGGCCGCGACCTTCAGTTCGTGGCGCTTGACGGCATCACCCGCGCGACCACCGGACGTCAGCATGATCAATGGGGTGAACCCGATATCCGCATCGCTGCGAATCTGCTGTGCCAGCATGAATCCGTCCACGTCCGGCATGTTCACGTCACTGATGACAAGGCGAAACGGGTGACCATTGGCCTGCGCCTGCCTGAGCAGCACCAATGCCTCGCCGGCAGTTTCGGCAGCCACAGGTTTCATGCCCCAGTTTTTCAGCATCTCCAGCAGGATGCGTCGGTTGGTGGCGTTGTCATCGACGATGAGCACCGGCCCATCCGTGATCACATCGGCACCGATCCGCCCTGCGGATTTCTCATTGACAGAAACGGTGAACCTGGCCGAAAAATGAAACGTGCTGCCATGATTGACGACGCTGGTGCAGTGAACTTCGCCGTCCATGAGTTCAATGAGTCGTCGCGAAATGGCAAGCCCCAGCCCGGTGCCGCCAAAGCGCCGCGTGGTAGAAGTGTCTGCCTGATGAAACGCCTTAAAGATCTCATCCAGCTTGTCGGCAGGGATGCCGATGCCTGTGTCGGACACACTGAAATTCAGAATCCGCTGATCGCCGGAGCTGGAACCAGCTTCGACCGCAAGCACCACTTCTCCCGCTGCGGTAAACTTGATCGCGTTCCCCACCAGATTGACGATGATCTGTCGCAGTCGTGAAGCATCGCCGACCAGGCATTCCGGAACATTCGGCGCGATGGCGAAGGCGATTTCGAGCCCTTTGCTGTGAGCCCGCAGGCTGAGCGACTTCATGGTGTCGCCGAGCACTTCGCGGATGTCGAACGGGATGGCATCCAGTTCCATTTTGCCCGCTTCGATCTTGGAAAAATCCAGAATATCATTAATCAGTTCCAGCAGTGATTCACCAGACACCTGCACGATCTTCAGGTATTCAAGCTGCACGGGCGTCAGCTCGGTATCGAGCAGCAGTTCGGTCATACCGATGATGCCGTTCATGGGCGTGCGAATTTCGTGACTGACGTTCGCCAGAAAATCGCTCTTCGCCTGATTGGCGGCATTCGCCGCGTTCCACGCAGCATGCAGCGCCTCGTCGGCCCGACGACGTTCGATCGCGCGCCCGATCTGTTCGCCCACACTCCGCAGAATCGACAGCAGTCCGTCGTCGCGTTCCAGCCGGTCAAACGAAAAGAATTCCAGCACAGCGACCAGTTCGTCGCGAATCACAACCGGAAACCCGCACGCACTGCGAATTCCCAGTCGCTTGAGCGCTTCCCGTCGATGCCCCTGGATTCCCGTACCAATGTCACTGATCCACTGCGGAAGTTTCGTCTTCAGAATCAACGACGGAATATCAACGCCGTTCCGCACCCAGTGCGCCTGGGTGACGCTCTGCAGTTCAGTCAGCGAATGCCTGTCATCGGAATTCCAGATGCCCGTCGGAATCAGTTCCGGATTCGTGTCGGAATTGCGAGGTAAATAGGCATGACCAATCGACCATGAGGTCAGATGACAGACGATGCCAAGGCAACCCTTGAGCAGCTCCTCCAGCGAATCCGTCTCCCGCGCCAGCGACGTCGACTGATGCAGCAAACCAGCTTCCATCGCCTGCCGCCGCGCCTGCTGTTCGGCCACTTTCTGACGCGTGATATTGCGTCCGATGCCGACGAGTCCCATCAACTGACCTTCAGAATCCAGGAGCGGAATCTTGCTGGTCAGCATCCATAGCGGATGCCCTTCGGTATCGACGTTGGATTCTTCCCGATCGACGAGCGGAATACCGGAATCCATGACCTCGCGATCATCCTGAGCGAAGTGATCGGCAACGTGCTGTGGGACAAAGTCCTGGTCTTTCAGGCCCAGCATGGCTTCCGGCGACTCGGCACCATACAGTTTCACCAGCGCGGGATTCGCCATCAGGAACCGCCCCGACGTATCCTTGATAAAGATCACATCCGGCAGGTGATTCATCAGTGTCTGCAGCCGGTCGCGTTCCTGATTCAGCGCTTCTTCGGCATGCAGATACGACGTGATGTCACGGGAAATCCCGAATGTGCCGATGATCTGTCCCTCGTTGTCCCGCAAAGGCATTTTCGTGGTGGAACTAAGTCTGATCGGCTTTCCCGGTCGCATCTGTTTTTCGACTTGCCCAATGATGCCCTCACCGGTCTGCATCACCTTCAGTTCATCCGCCCGAGCGCGGGCCGCATGTTCCGCGCTGAAGAAATCGGCATCCGATCTGTCGGTCGCTTCGACAGGATCTGACAGACCAAAAGACTGAGCCAGGCTGCGACTGATCCGCATAAACCGACTCTCGCGATCCTTGAAATAGATCGAATCGGGAATGGAATCCAGCAGGGTGTGCAGCAACGATCGTTCGTGACTGTGACTGTCGTCGCGCTGACGTCGCTCCGTCACATCCCAGAACAGAATCTGAATGCCGACGATTGCCCCATCCGCATCCCGCAGCGGCCCCTTAATCCGTTCCAGCCAACGGTCACGACCGTCCGTGGTGAAGAACCGACAGGTCTCATGAGTTTCCTCCCCGCGCTGCAGGACATCCAGATCACTCAGGCGAAACTGCTCAACATCGGACTCCGGAAAAAGTCCGGATGAATTGCGACTCAGAACCTGTTCCAGCGTCTGCCCGTGAAATTTCAGATAGGCCTGATTGGCAAACGTGGGCCGTCCTTCGGCATCCTTCTGCAGCAGACATATCGGCAGACTGTCCGCCAGGCACCGAAACTGTGACTGTGCCTGTCTGAGCGCTTCATGCGGAGCGGTAGGCATAAGTTCATTCATGGCAAGTCCACAAGGCCCTGCTGAAGCAGCAGGGCAACTGACGGAGACAATCGCTGACGTACGCATGATCACATTCCACAGCCTCTGCGCCAATTCTGCGATTGAGTATCTGCCGGATCTTTCTGCCAGAAAGTGCCAGTCGCGACATCTGCTTTCAGGCCCAACGGGCCGGACGTTCGGTTCATGATCGAAGGTGGACAATCGAACGGTTGGCCCTTTGGGCCGTGGCGATCCCTTTTGGCTCGTTGACCTGGCCCGCCGCTTCGCTTTGGGCCAGGCTATGCGAACGAATGGGCCTTTGGCCCGAAGCAACGTAGCCGTCTCG
>JAYTAK010000334.1:0-1854 GCA_043737515.1 Candidatus Kuenenia sp.
CGCCTACGCCTACGGCTCGCCGTTAAACGATCATTCTCCCACACTCGATTTTTCCTTCAAAACCAATCGGGGGCTGCACATAGAATCCGGTAGAGTCAAAGAAATGGAAATGGTCACGGACCCCAGGTGTCCTCCCATTCGTCTGGGAAACGTTTCTTTGTCTTGATGTCCGCGATCTGCTGCTGGGCATTCCGAATCGTCTTAAGAGCGAATTGCTTCTCTTGATCTGCCGTGTAACTATTGTATTTGTCAATATGTTCGCGGATAGCCTTTCGATGGCTTTTAATGGCGCGATCTTCGTTCATACGTTTCTCCACTGAATTAAAAACAGAGGTCTCTGACCCCCATGCAAGAACCATCAGAATTCACCGACAACCTCGCGCCCGTCCACAGAAAACAGATTGTCGTAAACTGCCTTGTCGATTGCATCCGACAGAAACCGCACACTTCCGTCACCCAAAGCAAATTGGGCACCACCAGTGTGAGAACTACCAAAACTGTAACGGGTAGCGGCCAAAAACGGGTCTCCGGTCATCACCTGCGGTTTCGAATTCAGCGGCAAAAACGATGTCTGATACGCATTGAGTGTGTACGTCTGATGGACATGATTGAACAGCCGATGCCGTCCGTGAAAGATCCAACTGGTGCTGTTTTTGTAATTGTCTTCCTTGTTCAGCAGCTTGTGCTCTCCGACAAGCAGTGTGTTGGATGTGCCATCAGTCACATGGCCAATCCGGCGATCCGAATTCACCCAGAAGAACCCGGACTTGTATTGCAGGTCGCTGGGATCGCCCCCGCACGGACTTATCGGATTGCCATCAAACCTGCCGCCGGTCCCCCAGTATGTCGAAGCCGCGAGTTGTGTGGAGTCTCGCCGGATCGGCGAGCTTGGGCAGACGAACGCCTCAATGGTCTGCAGACCAGCAGCGCGGTTCGCATTCTCGGCCGATGAGTAGTTCCAGCCAGGCGGAGAAGGACTGAGGGGATGTCCGAACCCCGCCGAGAAGTCCAGGCTCGAGTAAGTATTCCCCTGCTCAAGCTGCGGCAGGATGCTGACACGCCATCCCATGTAGTTGGCTTCTTTCGAATACACATAACCCGGTGGCGGATACAAATAGCAGTTCGTCCCGCCGACTTCGACAGTTCGCTTCGCCATCACACCCGCAGGAAAAGTCGAATGCGTGTCATGGTAATTGTGCAAGGCCAGTCCGATTTGCTTCAGGTTGTTGCGGCACTGAGTCCTGCGTGCCGCCTCACGCGCCTGCTGCACGGCAGGCAGAATCAACGCCACGAGAACCGCGATAATCGCAATCACCACGAGCAACTCAATGAGCGTGAAGGCCCGCCGACCGAACCAAGGAACCTTTGTAAACGACTTCATCGTTGATGCTCCAACACTGTGACAAACTCAAAAGCGAACGGTCCGGAAGAATGTGCGAGCGTGATCCGCAGATGATGCTCGGCCTCGGTCAGCAGTCCGATGGAAGATCCGACCGGACGGCACGGAATTGGTTTTCCGTCTGCCGCAGCGAGCCACAAGGCGTAGTCGCCCGGTGGAACGTTGCGAAACGCAAACTGTCCTTCGCGGATTTCGGTCACGAAATCTTCTTCGCGAGGTGAGTTCAGCCGGAGCAATTGAATGAACGCAACGGGCGGAGCCGGGCCTTCGAACCGAATCGAACCGGCAAACTCTTGTGGTCCGTTTTGGCGGAACTGCGAGGCAGTGAACCAACACACGAACGCAACAACAATCGCCGGGGTGTAACCGGCGACGCGGGTATTCAGCAGGGGAGGATAGTGGGGTTATAGTGTTGAATCAGGTTGCGGTGTGGGTGAGCTTTATCGGTTTCGTTG
>JAYTAK010000335.1:0-1851 GCA_043737515.1 Candidatus Kuenenia sp.
GTTCGCTGTTTTCCCGCGTCACTTGACAAAAATACTGTGATATATCGCACACGGTCGCCAATGACTCGTTTAACGGCAATACCGTTCAACGAAGCAAAGTAGTAGGCACATTCCATGTGCCGCGACCCACAAAAAGCAGGACTTTTTGCGAATCAGCGGACGGCACACGGAGTGTGCCTGCTACTTTTGAACGGTATTGCCGTTAAACGAATAACGCTCCCATAAATCATGTACATCGAATCCGGTAGGGCCAGCAATTTTCTGGAGTCTGTGAGAATCGGTGATACAGATCAAGGTCAGATCCACCTTGACGTTTTTCAGCAAAAGGCAATAGGATCGCCGGTTTAGGATCCAATGGCGTGGACTTAAGGAATTCCAACGGCGAGCGGGGGACGTTAGTCCCCTGATTCTTCGTGAGGCCCACAATCAGGGGATTGACATCCCCCGCTCGCCGGAGACAGACCTCAATTTCGACCGCTCGCAGAATAGTCTGAATTCCATGTGGGGCAGGGTTCCAGCCTGGCATTGACTGACGAAACGCCATGTTACTTGAAAGCGATGACAAGCTGGAAGCTTATCCCACGTTAAATCAACAGCCCACAAGGAGGCGGCATTCCCATGATCAAACTGAAGCATCGTCAGATTGTGCGTGTCGCGGTCTGGGTCTGTTTTCTGTCCGCTGGCTTGTGTGGTGGCCAGGAATCAACGACCAGACGAACGGCAGAAGACAAAATCATCGTGGTGCAGGATTGTCGAGTTTCGCTGCTTCAGTCAGCGGTGCTGGCAAGTACGCGATCGGGGATCATTGACCGCATTGATGTGCTGGATGGTGACCTTGTCCCGGCGGGCCTTCAGGTTGCACAGATTCGTGACGACCTCGCCAGCGCCGAAGTGGCCACGGCTGAGTTGAAAGCTAAGAACGACGTCGATCTGCGATATACAATCAAACTGAGTGAACTGGCGCAGCTTGAGTATTCCAGAGCCTTGGCGCTCAACAAAGAAATCCCCGGCGCTCAGTCCGAACTCGCGGTCAAGAATCTCAAGATCGCTGCCGAGCGTGCTTTGCTGCAGATCGAACTGGCTTCTCACAGTCTTGAGGTTGCCAGGCTGGAACTGGAAACAGCCAGGATCGCGCTGGCTGGTTACAGTGTGAAGGCACCGTTTGAGGGCGTCATTCTGCGCGTACAGAAGTCCGTGGGTGAATCTGTTCAGGAAGGTGAACCGATTGCGGATCTGGCAAATCTGAACGAACTGCGTGTCGAAGGATTTCTGCCGCTGGAGTTGGCATGGATGGTCCGTCGGGGACAACCGGTCGAAGTGCAGGTTGAGATTCCGGGAATCGAACTGGAAGTCGAGAACGTCCGCTTCACCGGTGAAGTTGTGTTTGTGGACTCCGAGGTTCAGGAAGTGAGTCAGAAGGTTCGCGTCTGGGCAAAAGTGACCAACGCTCAGGGTCTGCTGAAGTCCGGGCTCATCGCCACCATGCGCATCCCACGCGGCGAACATCAGAAAGTCGCGGTCAAGTCGAATCGCCGGTAAGCCAGGCATCGCCCGCTGCGATCTCTGTCGCCCAATCTGATCAAATTCATCCTGCGGGCGGACTTTGGCGACGATCTGTAATATTCCCGGTTGCTTGACGCAGCCGGAGCGACAGACTAACTTGTCCGTGCCCACCTTCTCCAAACCCGCCGAATCCACACCAGAGAGTTGCTATGCCACTGTTGAGCGACACACCCACCACTGGAAAAATTGACGAGCAGGATCTTAAAGCAGCCGACCAGCTGAAAGAGGTCTATGGCAAGCTGCGGCAGGAACTCAGCCGCACCATCATCGGACAATCCGAGGTGCTGA
>JAYTAK010000336.1:0-4363 GCA_043737515.1 Candidatus Kuenenia sp.
GACGACGGAGGCGGGATTCTGCTGAAGGTTCCGGAAGAAGGTTTTGCCGTCACGAAAGGCAGTTTTACCGCTTTCACAATTCCGGCCACACCGGAACCGCTGAAGCCGTATCGAATCGTGATCGAAGTGCGGTTACCCGGCGACGTTAATAAGTATCGCGTCAGCGACCTGAAAGGCGAAGTCATCGGCACCGATGGCTATAAACAGATTCTGCCTTACGACAAATCCATGCCCTCCGCCGCACGGGCACCGGCTGCCAACGGCAAAGAAGTCGTGCTCACTTCCTCCAGCAGCATCGATGTCATTAAGAATCGGGTGCAGATCATTATTGTGGTGCCGGGTGCTCGAAATCTGGTGAAAGACCGCATCAAAATCCGCTCCCGCCGCCTCCGCGAAGACCAGGAACTGACACTGACGTTCGGAAAGGCCAGAACGCCGGACGACGAAAAGCCTGAATAGCCGCGACGGCACTCTGATTCTAAGATCCCTCTATGCTTTTTCCCGCTGACTTTCTGATGCGTCTGGAATACCTGTCGATTATTTCGAAGCGTGTCTTCCGAGGTCAGTTACTGGCACAACGGCGAACGATGCAGATGGGTTCGGGGATTGAGTTTTCCGATCACCGTGAATACAACGTCGGTGACGATTTACGATACCTGGACTGGAACATTTACGCTCGTCACGGCGATTTGCTGCTCAAACGATTTCAGGAAGAACAGGATCTTCACGTCTACCTGATGCTCGACTGCTCCCGCAGCATGTCGTTCGGTACTCCGTCGAAGTTCGATCTGGCGCGCCATCTGGTGGCGGCTCTGGCTTATATTGCCCTCGCCGATCTGGATCGCGTCGCCATCATTGCATATGCCAACGGTGTATTTGCCGAGTTGCCCATGACCCGCGGCAAGGCCCGCATTCTTCCGATCATGAAGTTTCTGGAAGAACTGCCGACTTCCGGGGACGATACGAATCTCGAAAAGGCCGTGCAGGGATTGCTGCATCGAGGTGCCAGAACCGGGCTGGCAGTCGTCGTGAGCGATCTGTTTGACGAACACGGTTTCCAGCAAGGACTCGACCAGCTTCGCTACCGCCGCTTCGACACGCATGTGATTCAGTTGCATGATCCCAAAGAAGCCGCCCCCGAGTTGCTGGGTGACGCAGAACTTGTCGATATCGAATCCGGATCCGTTCGCATGGTAACGGTGACAGAACGTAATCTGAAACTGTATAGGCAGCTCTTCACCGACCACCAAACCGCCGTGCGCGAATACTGCTGTACTTACCATCTGGGATGTACTCAATCGCCATCGGTTGTTCGCTTTGATGACTTGATCATGCGGATGATGCGCGAATCCGGCGCTGGCCGGTGAGAACCGTCCACCTGCCGCTTGGTGGCCGCGGCTGGTGGCCGCCAGCCCGAAACCTCGGGGCTTCCTTCGAGCCGCTCGAACTTATCCGGACACCGCAACACGCGATCCCGTCCGGGCCACCGTTCGAATGCTTCGAGCCAATCCCGCGCGGCTTCCAGAGCCGAAAGTAGCCTTCATCGCTCCGCGTGAAGACAGCCGTGCGCGAGTTCGGCAGTGATCGGACACGCAGCGTTCCACCCGCGATCGGCTCACCTCACGCGGAGCGGTGAGGGCTACTTTTCAACTTTGGAGTGCTCCGGCTCGACGGAGCTTTGGAATCGTCGCGCAGCGACTTTCTTTGGTACCAGCCACGACGAAAGGGCTGCGCCCGAAAGTTCCAAAGCGGGGTCGGGGCACCCTCTGGGTCGCCCCGCACTCCCAAAGCCGGACATCTCGTATTCCGCAGGCAGCTCGGCTTTGCAAGGCGTCGATCCCCTGCTGTTGAAACGGCTGCACGAAATCGGACGTGATCTGCCGCCGGTCGCGCATCTGCCGCACCACGGATGCCGACGCGGTGATGAAGTCGCCTCGCAGTTCCGGCAGCAACAAGCCACTAAGGATTCGCTTACAACCGCGTTGCGTTGCGCTTCGCTTCATGCACCCTACAGGAATCGCAAAACCCCACAGTGTCTATTCAACAATTCTGAAGACATGAATCAGCGGCAAAGCGTGGAACGGATGGTCAGGTGTCGCCCCGGCGTTAGGCTGACTGACGTAGAGCAACTGGTGTTCCCGGTCGTAGGCCACGCCACCGACGTCGCGGTAACAGCGGGGAAACAGGTACTGACCAAATCCACCACCCTCTGACTTATCTGTCCAGCGCATCCAGGGCTGCACGTCATTGGGGCTCGTTGCTCCCTGAGCCGCATGAATCAGACTGGCTGGCGAATAAATATAGACCTGCGTTTCGTACGGTGTTCCATGCCAGCCTTTGTCCACGCTGCAATCTTCCGGTCGAGCCAGACCGTAGTATGTCGCACCGAGTGATTTCTGCCCGATCATGATCACCGCTTGTTTCCGGCCCAGCGTTAACCATGCACCTCCGCCCCAACGATCGGCTGGCTGATGAAGCTCAAGCGGACGCTGCATCGGATACCACACCAGCGGCAGAGACTCAATGGAACCGCCACCCGGAAGAGAGTCCGGCAGTCTGTAAGCAAACATGGCTGGCCCATGGCTTGAATTCTGTAGTCCCGTAGCCGTCCAGAATCCGGAAATCAGATTCTTTCCACCGAACCATTTTTCTGATTCGGCTGGAGGGATCTGAAAGATGTAGCCCGCGTGTTTGTCAGAATGACAGTCCGGTGCCGTTGACGCGCCGTTGCCCAGATGCCACGGGCCGTCGGGTTTGGACTGGCTGAGATCAAGCGCACAACCGCCGTGCGAGGCGGTGTCGAACTGGCCGGCGTTGTAGTAGATATGAGTCGTCCAGTGCAGTCGGTTCCCGACAACCTGTAAGCCGCCAAGCCGAAAGTCGGCTCCGTCGAGGGCGCCAGACAGCTTCTGCATGATGCCGTGAGTGACATCGGCAAATGGCTGCAATATTTCCGCGCGAGGCAAATCCTCAGTCCGCTTTAATGTGGATAGAACAGGCTTTGGAATGGAGATTTCCGCAACTCGCTGTTGTTGCGAATGACCGGCAAGGAACAGGGAGCCTGGTAAAGTCGTCTCTGTTTCGGGTCGATCGGGATCCGCGCGAAATGCCAGCGTTCCCAGGGAATACGCAAAGGAGTTCTCATTGTTTTCGAAGTGCGGCGGGATGAACGCGCCGAGGTATTCAAAGTTGCCGGGCGTGATCATTTCCGGATGAAGACCGGCGACATGTCGCTGCATTTTTGGCCACGACTTCATTTCCTGTGAGATCACATCAGGAATCGGGTGAAGTTCGGGTGTTGGCTGCGCTGCTGTTTCGCGGATCGGGGTGGCCGCGGCAACACGCATTGTCTGCGAGTGCGTCGTTGTGTTTGCAGCGCCGTGTGCCGGCCAGCGCTGGCCATTGTTCCGAAAGTACCTGACTCCCAGAATCATCAGACCAGCCATCAGGACCGGGGTAAGAATGAAATTGAAATTGCGCATGGCGATGGTTGAGATTCATGTCTGATGGCAGAAATCCGCCCCCTGAAGACCTGCTGCCGTCCCATAACGAGCGCGCAGGATCTTCCGGCTGAACTCAACTGTAGGTCTCAGACGCAACGGGAGAAGCATGCCCGATTCAGGCGCACTGTAAAAACGACACGGATCGGGCTCTCATTGTCGGTTGTAGCGGATGCGCTCGGGATTCCAGCAGCAGCGAATGGCTCAGGTGGATGGCAGATTCACGACATGACAAGTCCGGCAGGGCGCGCTTTGAGTCGTTCGGAAAGCCGCGGCATCAGGCCATACGAAAGCGCCAGGAGCTTGATGGGATGAATCGTCGGGATCGTGGCAGCCTGTTCCATCTGCATCCGGCAAGCACTGCAGTCTGTGACGCCAGCGACGGCATCAATGGTCTGCATTTCGCGAATGAGCCCGGCACCAATCTCGATCGACTTCTCGAAATTCGCCGCCGCGATTCCGAATGTGCCAGCCATTCCCGTACAGCCTTTTTCAATCGTCAACACCTGAAGTTCAGGAATCAGCGCCAGCAGCTCCAGCATTGGTGTGCCCTTTCGCAGCGCTTTCACATGGCATGGCGTGTGCCAGGCAATCCGCATGGGCAACGGTGAGAAATCTCGTTTGAGCTGGCCACGCCGATGCAGATCCGCCAGAAACGATCCGGCATCCGTCGTTTGCTGCGCGACAATTCCAGCATCGTCGTTCTGGACCAGCATTGGATATTCCTGAGTCAAACACAGCGCGGCAGTCGGTTCGGTGCAGACAATGGCGTAGCCTTCTCGTGCCGGTTCGATCAATTCACGGATATTCTGTTCCGCAAGAGTTCGTGCACCAACAAGATCGCCGTTGCTGAACATGGCCAT
>JAYTAK010000337.1:0-1849 GCA_043737515.1 Candidatus Kuenenia sp.
GCCCATTTCGTAATCCTTTCTTATTGCCAGTGGTCGTTCGAGTGAGTCTGCATCTGCGATGAAGGATATTGTCACGAACCAAGTCTGCGATGTCCAATCGCAGCCAACCGTTTTCCTGAACATCGCGCGACAGGCCTCATTCTTGAAACCGTGAGGGTACCTCTCTTCACACTTCAGCGATATTCCTACGAATACGCTCTTCCCCATCCGCGCGATGCGTTATCCTGTCGCGACTGAGGCCACTCCGGCGTCCTCGGCGACCGTGTGCAGAATGGCACCACGCCCGTTGATACCCTGCACCCCACGGAAAATAGACTCCGATCCATTGGTTTTCGTGACACCACCTGGAACAAGACCGTGACCATAGTTGTTGTCGCCGAGAAACCGTCTGTTGCGCGTGATATTGCGCAGGTGGTCGGCGCGCGGACACGAGCATCCGGTTGGCTGCACGGCAACGGATACGTGGTTACGTGGGCGATTGGGCATCTCGTGGGATTGGCGCAGCCACACGAGATCAATCCCGATTGGAAAACGTGGCGAGCAGAGTCGCTGCCCATGCTCCCCGAACATTGGCCGCTGGCCGTGTTCGAGTCCACGAAAGCGCAGTTCAGCATTGTCAAAAAACTTATTCAGGGCCGCGATGTCGAATACGTGGTCTGCGCCACGGATGCGGGACGTGAGGGCGAGTTGATTTTTCGTTTCCTTTACGAAGCAGCGGGGTGCCTCAAGCCGGTCCGCCGGTTGTGGATTTCGTCACTTACGCCCGGCGCGATCAAGTCAGGGCTTCTGGCGATGAAGGACGGGAGCGCGTACGACTCGCTGGCAGCGGCAGCCCGCGGTCGTGCTCAGGCAGATTGGCTGGTTGGAATGAATCTATCGCGTGCATATACGATCGCGCACGGCGAGACGCTTTCCGTCGGCAGGGTGCAGACGCCGACGCTGGCGATTCTGGTCGAACGCGAAAAGGAGCTCCGCGAATTCGTCCCTGAGGCGTACGTCGAAGTTGTCGGCACGTTTGGCACCCAGCCCTACGTGGGTACGTGGTTCAAGACCGGCGAAACTCCCTCAAGCGAATCTAAGCGGCTCCCACCCGACGGGCAGAATGCGCGGGCCATCATCGACCGAGTGAAGCTCGCCGGCACGGGGATGATCGAGTTGATGACGCAGGAGAAACGTCGGATGCCGCCCCCGCTGCTCTACGATCTCACCGAGCTACAGCGGCACGCCAACCGTCTGTGGGGGTTCAGTGCCAAGCGGACGCTCGAACTCGCGCAGGGATTGTACGAGTCCAGGAAACTCCTCAGCTATCCCCGCACGGACAGCCGGCATTTGTCGTCGGACGTGGCCGCCACGTTGCCGCAGGTGGTCAAGGCGATCCGTGGTACCTATGAGACGCACCTTGCCGATGGGACAGGCACACGGGCGCTGAGTCGGCGGTTTGTGGACGATGCGAATGTCACTGATCACCACGCGATCATCCCGACGACAACGGACCCGACACAGGTTTCGCTCAACGGCGATGAACGGCGCATCTACGACCTTGTCTGCCGTCGACTGCTGATGGCATGGCACGAAGAACATAGCTGGGCGGTGACCACAGTCATTACAGCTGTTGCGTCACCTGGAACCGCAAGTCCTGCCAGGTCCTCTGCGGGTGCCGCCACAACTCCCATCATCGACCGCTTCCACACCGTCGGTACTGCCGTGGTCCAGCCCGGATGGAAAGTGCTCGACATCCCTTCACGCAGGAAAGGCAGCGACGCTGAAGAGCAATCCCTTCCCGCTGGCCTCACCAAAAACGCGACCCTGCCGGTACGCGATGTCGTCATGCAGGAGAAGCAGACGCGAC
>JAYTAK010000338.1:0-10075 GCA_043737515.1 Candidatus Kuenenia sp.
TGGATTCCGAATTCGACCAATCGCCTGGATGAACGCAACTTCAGCCGAGCTGTCCCGCGTCGCCTGCCCGCAGAAATCGCCTACGACCTGATGACTCAGGTGACGCGGAATGATGCGAAGAACGCGGCGTTTGTTACGGACATCGACAAACGGGCTGTCGCCATTCCTGGTGCAGCTTTGAAGCAACGAAATCGTAATCCGGCGGACTACGCCTTGACTGTCTTTGGCCGTTCGATTCGTGAGAGTAACTGTGACTGCGATCGAACTGAAGAACCCAGTTTGTTGCAGACAATTTTCGTCCGCAACGACCAACAGGTGTTGTCGATGATCGATGATGCTGACGGCTGGCTGGCTCAGGTCGCCACGAATAACAACCTGCCGTTCAGTCGGAAGTCTCAGCCAGATAATAACGGAGACAGAAACAAGCAGGCTGGCGCAGCGCGTCAATTCAAGGTGAAGATCCAGCAGCTAAAGCAGAAAATCGCCGAAGCCGAAAAAGCGGGCAAAGAGAAACAGGTGGCAGCTCTTGGCGACCAGCTAAAAAAACTGAGAAAGGACGCTAAGAACATGGGCGTATTGGCTCCTGAGGACGATGACGCAACGCCTTCCGCAGATGCTGAAGCCGTCGCATCGGAGATCTCCACTCCGCCCGCGTTAACATGGGACGTGACAGAAGTGATCAACGACGCGTACCTTCGCACCGTTTCGCGTTTCCCGACCGCAGACGAATTGCAGACCGCTCAGACCTATATCGCGGAATCCAGCGACCCTGTCGATGGTGTTCGTGGTGTGCTTTGGGCATTGATGAATACTCGTGAATTTATTGTGAATCATTAAGATTGACTGGTGTGTTCCGCTGGCGCTGCACACACCCTACTTGAATCACTGAATCAACATCCCGCTGCTGCTGCTCTATAAGACAAGTTTCCTTTTTTCTGCTCAGGAGATTCCCAAAATGGCATTTTTTCGAACATGTGACGGAGTTGGTCGCCGCGATTTTCTTAAAGCGGGTGTCGTCGGTGGTACTGGACTGTCGCTGGCGAGTTACGCTCAGCTTGTTGCGGCGAGCAGCGTGGATGCTGGTGCAAAGGGAAAGTCTGCCATCTTTGTGAATCTGAATGGCGGTCCTTCGCACATGGACACATTTGATCCAAAGCCTGATGCACCGTCGGAATATCGCGGTGAATTCAACACGATTCAGACGTGCCTTCCGGGTGTTGTGATTTCAGAACATCTGCCGCGGATCGCGACCTGCATGGACAAGTTCACCCTGCTTCGCGGCGTAAGCCATTCTGTGGCGGCCCACGAACTGGGCACAAAGTACGTCAACACGGGCAACCGGCCGCTGCCTTCGCTGGAATTCCCCGGATACGGTGCGGTGCTGACGAAGGAACGTCCAACCATCCCGGAACTGCCGCCTTTCGTTGCCGTTCCTAACAGTGCACAGCGGCCAGGATATCTGGGTGTGCGGTACGCTCCAATGAACACCACCGTGACGCCGGTGATCGGCACTCCGTTTCGCGTGCGCGGCATCTCCATGTCGGGCGGACTGACGGTGACTGATGTGGAACGTCGGCGAAATCTGCTCACGAAGCTCGATCGCACGTTCAGCGATGTGGAACAGAACAGTCAGTTGCTGGAAGGCATGGATGAATTCGGCAAGCAGGCTCATACGGTGATTACGTCTGAGAAGGCACGGGATGCGTTTGATATCGGCAAGGAGTCGGCGGACTTTTCGAAGCAATTCGGTACATCGTCGCTGGGTGCCAGTTGTCTGTTGGCGCTGCGGCTTGTCGAGTCGGGAGTCCGCTTTGTGACCGTCTCGAACGGTGGCTGGGACACGCATCGTGACAACTGGAACGTGCTGAAAACCAGACAGTTGCCTGCCTTGGACGATGCATTGTTCGGCCTGTTCACCGGACTCGCGGCGCGCGGTCTGCTGGATTCAACGGTCGTGTATGTGACGGGCGAATTCGGACGTACGCCAAAAATCAACACCGAACGAGTGGGACGCGACCATTATCCTCGCAACATGTTTATGCTCCTGGGTGGCGGTGGAGTCAAGGGCGGACAGGTTCTTGGGGAGAGCGACGAAACGGCCAGCATGCCGAAGGGTGACGGTTTCTCGCCGGACGACGTTGCAGCCAGTTTCTACCACGCCCTGGGAATCGATCACAAGCAGGAATATCACACGACGACAGGTCGCCCGGTGATGATTGTCCGCGACGGCCATGTGATTCCGGAATTGTTTACGTAACTGGCAGCGTTTTCTTGGCGCGGGCTTCGCTGCCGTGTCTGGTACGAGCCGACGGAGCGGCTCGCCTACGTAGGTCCGCCGCTCCGTCGGCGGACATCTGTCGCTCAGCGGAAATCTTCTCAGAAAAACAACACTCCCAACGTTTGCAGAGCAGACCAAGCACACTTCAAACGCGACTTCCGCGATTTCGCAGGAAGTCTCGTTCTTTTTTTGGTATCCTGTCAGTCCGGTGGTTGCCAATCAAAATTGCTCGGTACAGGTGAAGTGATGATCATTCAAAAAGATTACAAGTTCTACGCCGCTCATCGCAACGAGACGCTGAAAGACAAATGCAGCAATCTGCATGGGCATCGTTACGGCCTGCGTTGTTTTTTTGAAGTCGAACGCGACGGCGATATCAGTACGCTCTTCGGGGCGTTCGATGAAAAGGTCGAACCGTGGCTGAAGGAGTATTACGACCACGGCATGCTCATCAACATCAACGATCCGTTGCATGAGTCATTGAAGGATCACTGCCGACGTACGGGCGAAAACTTCAAGATGAAACTGTTCAACGGCCCGACGAGTGTTGAAAACCTCGCATGGATGCTGTTCACTGAAATTACAGAAATGGGATTCCGTCTGTCGCACGTCGAGGTCCGCGAAACCGACACCTCGGTCATTTCGTACACCCGAGAAGACTGGATTCGGGATAACCGTTACTTCGCCTCTGTTCGCAGTCCGGCAGTATCGATTCCGGTGTCCGCAGTCTCCCAACAGTGATGATTCCCCGCGTTTTGGCTGCCGACCAGAATCCGCAGTTGCCCGTTGTTTGCGGTCGGCGTACACTGCCCGACCGTCAGTTTGTCGCCACACGTGTAACAAAAGTAGCCATCACTCTCTGAGTGATGAAGCCTTGCCAGAAAACGCGAGCGTTTTCTGGCTCCGTCACTAGGAGAGTGACGCCTACTTTGGCTTTTGTCACATGAGTTGTATTTTCAGACCCATCGCATGATCAGGGTGATCGTGTCGTGGCAACGCGGTCAATGGCGGCTTCCTCGAAAGAACTTGAAAATGAAACACGTGCTCTCTGCTTTGGTCATGAATCAACCCGGCGTGCTGGCTCACATCTCCGGCATGTTGGCGTCCCGCGCGTACAACATTGACAGCCTGGCCGTGGGTGCCACCGAGAATCCTGATTTTTCCCGCATCACGTTTGTGGTCAACGGTGACGAAAAAACACTCGATCAGGTCCGCAAGCAACTAAGCAAGATCATCACGGTCGTGAAGGTTCAGGATTTCTCAAGTCACGACTATGTCGAACGCGACCTCATGCTGATCAAAGTCAGCACGGAAAATGGTCGCCGCGGGGAGATTCGTGAGCTGGTCGATATCTTCCGCGGTCGCATCGTGGATGTCGGTGCGACGCATGTGATGATTGAAATCTCCGGGCGCGAAAACAAGATTGAAGCGTTCATCGAACGTATGCGGGAATTCGGGATTCTGGAAATGGTCCGCACCGGCCGCATCGCGATGCTGCGTGATCGCACGATTACCGACGATTCCGTTGCTGATGAACACAACGAGGCCGTCTCGGTACCAGCAATGTAAGTGGCCGACTGCGATTGGCATCAATTGAAGAAATTGCTCTGTTTTTTAACAGCAATGACAAGCTGGAAGCTTATCCCACGATTAACACGACAGTCCCCGGCGCGCCGGGGGCGGCAGTGCCGATCACGTACGAGGTATCAGACCTTATCAGCCGTCGGGCAGACGTACGGTTCGCGATACTCACGCGTCAGCATCGCGTTGGCGGCATCGTTGTTAGTGAAGAGTTCTTTCTCGGTGTCGAATTCCAGAAATGCTCCGAGTGACATCCGGTACTTGTCCAGTTCAACGTCATTCTTTTCGAGATGTTTGACGGTTCGATCGAGAGTCGCCTGGTTGTCATCCAGACTCTTGATGTCTTTAAGATACGACGAAATCTCCGTCACGGGCAGGCGATTTTCTTCACCCATGTAGTAAGAGATATTGCCAAGATGGCTGATCGCCGCGGACAAATGTCCTTCGCGCACGTCGGCATTCAGGTCTTCCACTTTGCGTGACTGCACGGCTGAGATGAAATTCTTGAAGTGTTCGCCGCCGCCTTTGAACTCGCGAATCAGGTTCTTGTCCTTGTCGAACACAGAACAATGATCATATTGATCCTGGACCAGATAGCCTTCCGAACCATAAAACACCACGCCGACCTTGTTTCCTTTCGTGCTCCGGAACAGGATATTTAGTTCTTCATCATCACTCTCATCGACGCTCAGGCCGCGGGTTTCGAACACGATGCACTTCGTGCCGTAGTCGTAGATGGACACTTCCGTATTGCCCGTATCGCCCGCATCGACGTAATCCGGATTCTTGCGTTCGGCCTGATATCCCAGACGTCCACCGTACGTGAAGATCGTCGATGGATGCGTGTCGATCCCAAGACCCCAGCGTGCGACGTCAGTTTGGTGTGGTCCCTGATTGCCGAGGTCACCGTTTCCGTAATGCCGCTGCCAATGCCAGTCGTAGTGAAATTTTTCCCGCGTGCATTTAGGGTCGGTCAGCGACGCCGGACCGCTCCACAGGTCGAAGTTCACATTCCCGGGAATCGTGTAGTCTCCTTTGGCTCCAATGCTCGAGCGGCGTTTGTAGCACAGGCCTCTTGCAAAATTGACTTCGCCAATGCCGCCTTCGCGAATGAAGGCAAACGCTTCAATGATCGCCTGGCTGGAACGGCACTGTGTTCCAACCTGGCACATGCGACCGTACTTGCGAGCCGCTGCGATCAGCGCTGACCCTTCATGGACATTGTGGCAGACTGGTTTTTCGATGTAGGCATCTTTGCCAGCCTGCATCGCCCAGACACCCGTGAGTGCGTGCCAATGATTGGGAGTGGCGGTGCTGATGAAGTCGATGGACTTGTCGTCGAATGCCTGACGCATATCACTAACGGGCTTCGGGCGGGTTCCCTGTTTCTTCTCGATTTCATCACACCGTTTATTGGCGACCGCTTCGTCGGCATCGACGATGATTCGGATTTCCGTGCGTTCATCCCGCAGATATTCATCTATATGAGATGCACCGCGACCATTGACACCGATGACGGCCACGCCCAGTTTTTCATTCTGCGATATTCCCGCGCGACCGATGGCCGGTGCGGCCATGAAAGCGGACGCGGCGACTGCAGATGACTTCAGGAATCGGCGACGATTAAATTGACTCATGGCAGAACCTCGACTCGGGTGGGAATAAAGTAGTGGCGGGCCTTAAAGTGTGAAAGATGGATGCCGTGTGGTACAACCATCGATACTCAGGTCCGCATGGAACTCGATTTTCACGGCGGATGCAAGTGAAGACGGCATTTTCATGATGTGTCGGGCAGGATGCGTATCGCACTGATTTGTGTGATTGAACAAAACGGGGCTTTAGATGACCGGCAGAATTCTGATTGGAACTGATGAGGCTGGCTATGGGCCGAACCTTGGGCCACTCACCGTTGCCGCAACTGCCTGGCATCTCCCCGATGGTGTGGAGCCGCTGGACTTGTGGGACGAATTAAAGTCCGTTCTGACATGCACGCCGGATCGCGGCGACCAACGATTGTTTGTGGCGGATTCCAAGAAAGTCTTTTCGCCCGGCGAGGGCCTGGAATCACTCGAAGTCGCAGTCCTGTCGTTTCTGAATCTTCTCCACGTCAGCACTGCGTCGATCGACCAGGTGTGTCGTGGCATCAGCATGTCGGCTCAGATTAGCTCATTTTCCGACGCATATGAATCTGAACCATGGAACACAAATCCCGGTCTGACGTTGCCGGTTGATTCCAGTGATGATCACATCAGCGAATGGGTTGCGGCACTGAACGCGGAACTGGAGCAGCGCGGAATTCGGTTGCTCGGCATCCGCGCAAGGATCATGTTCCCGGAAGAATTCAACCGGTTAGTGACTCAAGCGGACTCGAAGGGCGTCGTGCTGTCAAATGCCACGCTGCAGTTAGTGCGCGACCTTGCGGATTCGTGTGCCGCAGAACCTGAATTGACCGGCAAGCCGACGCTTGTCGTTTGTGACAAACACGGCGGCAGGAACCGTTACGACGAACTGATCTCGCAGCACTTTGACGACCAGTTTGTATTTCGTCTGGAAGAATCGCGCGAAAAATCCCGATACCGCATGGGTTCGATGGATTTCTGTTTTCGTACGAAGGCGGAAGAATTCCTGCCTGTGGCTCTCGCATCAATGGTCGCCAAGTACACGCGAGAAGTCCTGATGCATCAGTTCAACCGCTTCTGGGCACAGCACATCCCCGGACTCAAACCGACTCAGGGTTATCCGCTGGATGCCAAACGCTTCCGCGAAGACATCGCCGCGAAGGTGGAGTCACTGAACATCCCCATGGATCAGCTCTGGCGCAGCCGATAAGCAGATCGTCGGTTTGAACCAGCGGCTGACCGGCCACCACGCTGAACAGTTCGCTGCACGAGTGACTGAATCTGCCAGAGAACCTTGTTGCCGTTCTCACATTGTCTTGTCGCCACCGGTCAACTGTCTGACCCACTGCTGTTCGATCTCGCTGAACGGCGGGTCGAGCGGTGCGTCATACTTGACAGACAGATCGTAGCGGGCGCGCTGATAAACCGTGTCGAAAACCTCCTGCAACGGGACGACAGCGTCGGCGTCACCGCGTTTGAGCGGGATGGGGATCGGTGGCAGCTTGTCGCGAAGTGTCCAGGCGTAGACCTCGCAGCGCGGTCGCCGATTCGCTCGACTGACGATCGCGTAAAAGTCACCGGGAGGAAGCGATCCAACGACCGGCAGGCGTGCACCACCACGGAGAAGGTCGAGTTCGACAAGGTTGAAATCTTCTTTAAAAAAATTCTGACGCTTTGCCAGATATTCACGGCGGCCATCTCCGTGGCGGCGTTTGTTGGATGGAGAGAGTAGTTCGATGACAGTCACGATATCATCGGTCTCATGATCGTAAATGGCCAGTCGCGCTTCCTTTCTCGGCGTCGGCATCGGGAGCATACACTCGACCGCTGCCGCCACTCGATCAGTCGAACTGGCCAGGGCAGTATCGCTGTAAGTGTCACCAGACAGCAACGCAATATCAGCGATGCGTACGGAATCGACATCTCCATCGACACCCTCAACGTAGATACGGTGCTCTACGAGAATGAAATAGCGTGGTTGAATTTCAGAGATGAGCCGCTCGGAGAAGACCGTAATCATCCGAGTATGAAAGTCCTGCCAGACTTGCGACTCCAGATACGGATCCATGCCGGGGAACGGAGATAGCATTGCAGTTGACTCCAGGATCAATACAGGCCACGAGATTTACGGATGAATGTATCAGCAATGGAAAGTCTGAGACGCGAAAACTGATGGTGATTCTACCGACACGGACACCCGTATAGAAAGGTTGGGCAGGATTTCAGGAACAAAACGACCGGGGGGAACGTCCATGCGGGGTTTGTTTTTGTACTGGATGGGCGTCTGTGTCCGCGAGTTCCTGACCTAAACTTGTGCGACTCAGGCCAGTTTACGGACAGATTTGCCACGGATAAAATGTAAATTCGGCGCAATCCGCGTAAACTACCACTCGGCGATGGTCAAAAACTCAGTAACTATTAGCGTCATGCAGGGCAGAGCGTTCGGAACTGCCGCGATTCAGACATCATCAAGGTCACGGGTATGAAACGATTTTCTTACGGTTTCAGCATCTTTTTCGTGCTGATCTCCATGATGGCGATGAACCAGTCGCGAATGTTCGCACAGGAGACCACGGAACCGGCAGATGAAACGGCGGTGGCACCCGACGAAGCCGGCGAAACAGCCAAGCCTTCACTGTCGGAGAAATGGGATCGGCTGATTTACGTGCCATTCAAAGAACTTCAAAAGGTATTCGACAACCAGGATGCGTCGGTCGTCCTGCCCTATGCTGAGTACCTCGACCTGATGAAACGCGCCCTGGCGGCGGTGCCGGTGACGACGGGCAATCAGGATGCGGTGATCACGTCATCGTCCTGGTCCGCGACCGTCGAAAAAGATCTGGCACGAGTCACCGTGGAACTGAAACTCAACGTGCTGAAAGAAGATGGCTGGGCGACTCTGCCAATCGCATTCGGAGCGGCCGCGATTGGCAAAGTCGAACCAGCGGATGAGTCCGTATTGCTCAAGGGAATCGGACAGGGTCAGTACGAATTGCTCGTCAAAGGTGCCGGACAGAAAACCGTGACTCTGGAATTGCTGGCGACCGTGTTGACGTCTCCGGAAGATCGATCGTTCGCGATTCAGTGTCCTCCGACCGGCATCAGCGAACTGATTGTCACGATTCCCGAGCCGGACCAGACCATCCGCATCACACCGCTGCAGGTCTTGCTTCCAACCGACGGCCTGGCAGTTGAAGGCAAAACGGTTGCCAGGGCCAGCCTGGGTGCCACAACTCAATTTGAAGTCCACTGGAATCCGCGAGCGGGCTCAAAGCCTGTCATGGATCTGTTGAGCAGCGTCACCAATGAAACGAGCGTGCGGATTGAACAGGGATTGCTGCAGTCTCGCACGGTATTGAATTACGAAATTCTTCGCGGCGAGCTTCGCGACGTCACCGTGCTGGTCCCGAACGATGCCCGCATCATCGATGTCGTCTCCGCCGCCGGACGCATCCGATCGTGGACCGCTGAAGCTGCGGGTGAAACACATCAGATCGTGAAAGCCGAGTTGCTGGTCCCGGCGACGGAGAGATTCCAGATCGAGATCCAGACTGAGCGTCCGATCGAAGGCGATACGCTGCAACTGATCGGCAAGTCGGCCGATGGCAAACTCCACGGAGTTCACGCAGATGCGGTCGTTCGCGAAGCCGGACGGCTGGCGATTATGACAGATCCTTCGCTGACAACCGTTGTGAAGACTCAAGTGGGCGTGAAGCAGGTCGATGCCGGTGCGGCTTCAAAAGGCGACCAGGCTGCGGCTGCGGCAAATACTTGGGAATTCAGCGGCCTGAGCGGACAACTTGTGGTGCAGATCAAACCAGTTGAACCTCGACTGCTGGTCACTCACAACGTGCAGTATGTATTCCGCGATGACGAACTGCGGCTGCGTTCAGTGCTCAAATACGAAGTCGAACGCGCGGGCGTGTTTCAATTGTCGCTCAAGGTTCCTGAATCACTGACGATCGACAGTGTCTCGGCAGACGGCATGAGCGAATTCAATATCGACAAAGGCAGCGGCAAGGTCACGCTGTCGCTGACGCAGAAACGCATGGGTGCCATTGAGGTCACCGTGCAGGCTCATCAGGCGTTTGATGCGGCCGCAGATAACGTGGAGATGGAATTGCCGACGCTGACGCCGGAAGGTGTCGAACGCGAAACCGGTGTTGTGACGGCGTACGCTCCCGAGTTTCTGGATGTAATCACGGTCGATGAGAAGCTCGTGGGACTGTTTCCATCGCGGGATGCAGCAGTCGAACAGCTTCCGCGCTTGCGACACATTGCGTCATGGAATTTCACGCGTCGTCCCATCGCCTTGTTTGTGCGCACGGCTCCGCGACCTGCTCAGATCGCCGCGACCGTCGGCACGACGGTTCATGTCGAACCGGAGATCGTGAAGCAGAATGCCGTGATCACGTTTGACATTCAGAATGCCGGGATTGATACGCTGCGAGTGGCCGTTCCGGAAGCTGTCTCCAACGACGTTCGCTTTCGAATCCTGTCGCCCGGTCACACAATTCAACAGCGGGACAAAGCAGCTCAGGCGGAAGACGGCTGGGTGACTTGGACGCTGGTTTTGCAGGACGAAACCACAGGAACT
>JAYTAK010000339.1:0-10071 GCA_043737515.1 Candidatus Kuenenia sp.
TTCGGCGACATAGATGTTGCCGTCGGCGTCAAAGCGCGCGTCATGAGGATGCACAAAGCGGCCCGGTTGCCATTGTTCCGCTTTGGCACGCATCGCAAAACTGTCGGCCAGCACTTCATTGCGCCAGGTCTCGTCGTCGCCCAGTTGAGCAACGACTTCATTTTTTTTGTTCAGAATCGTCAAGCGTGCATGCAGGTCGGGAACAAGGAGGAATTCTACCCGCGTGTCGATGTCTGCAGGGAACAGAAATCCGCCCAGCGATGTCAGGTGCTGGCCGTTCATGCCATATTCGTATCCGACCGGGAGCCCTTGACGGTCCCAGTTGTGATGGCATTCGTAAATGAATTCGCCGGAACCGATGATCGGGTTTTCTGATATCGACATTGATGGGACTCACAGAAACAATGCACATGAAGTCACCGCAGGCAGAATTCTGCTGAGATTGGTCCGCGACCACAACTCGATTGCATCCTGAACGAGTCTTCCTGACAATCCTGGTCACTTTACGCTGCACAATTCTCCAACCTGCAAAAAGTTCCGTTTATGCCAGATCAGTTTCTCACAGATCTCCTTCTGACTCCAGGCACGTCTGGTGCAGAGCAGAGTGTTCAGAACGTGGTGCGTGCATTTGCGTCCGTGTTCGCGGCTGAGGTCACAACCGACGTGCATGGAAACGTACTGGCAACGGTGAACCCCGGCGGCAGTCCCACAATTCTGCTCGACGCGCACTGTGACCAGATTGGATTGATTGTGCGTCACATTGACAACCTTGGATTTGTCCGTGTCAATCCGGTCGGCGGCTGGGACATGCAGATTCTGCTCGGTCAGCGTCTGCTGATCCATACTGAAACCGGGCCGATCCCGGGCGTGATCGCGCGAAAACCGATTCACCTGCTTGACCTCGACGAACGCAAGACGGTGCCGAAAATGAAGGACCTGTGGATCGATATCGGTTCGGTCTCAGAAGCGGAAACCCGATCGATTGTCCGGATCGGCGATTCTGTCACACCCGAACCCTGTCTGCGGCAACTGCGGAATGGACGTCTTTCGGGCGTCGCGATGGACGACCGAACCGGAGTCTGGGTGATCCTGACTGCGCTGCAACGGCTGGCTGCCGTAAATCCCAAAGCCAGAATCGTGGCAGTCTCAGCCGTGCAGGAAGAAATCGGACTCCGCGGCGCGACCACGAGTGCTTTCAACATCAACCCGGATGTGGCGATCGCAGTTGATGTGACGCATGCCACCGACTGTCCAGGCATCGATCCCAATGAATTCGGGAAAATTGAAATCGGAAAAGGTCCCGTCATCGTGCGCGGTCCAAACGCCAATCCCGGAGTTTTCGAACTGCTGTACTCGACGGCTCAGAAGAAATCCATTCCCGTACAGATCAACGCCCTGGGCTATCCGGCCAGCAATGATGGAGCGGCCATTCAGGTGGCTCGCGGCGGCTGTGCGACAGGACTGGTAACGATTCCGAATCGCTACATGCACAGCCCCGTTGAACTGGTCGCAGAATCTGATCTGGAGCACGCGGCAAATCTCATCGCGGCGTTCTGTCTGGCAGTGGATGAATCGATATCGTTTGTTCCCTAAATCACCGCTTTGCGATTTCGAAATTCGGATTTCGGAATTCGGATTTCGAAAAGCCGCCTACTCATCCAGCGTCTTCAACATGGTCTCCAGATGCACTGACAGGTTATCCCATGGATTCGGATGCTCGGCATCATGCAGTTTGTACGTGTCCTGCGTGACATAGATCCAGCGCGAGTATCGTCGTGCCATTTTGATCGCGTTCGGATCGCAGGTCGCCTGAGAATACATCAGCGTCGCGCGGGTCGTGGGTGGATAGTCTGAGTAGCTGCCGAAATAGTTTCCATGCAGTTGAGCTTCGGTCGGCCGGTGGTCGGATTCATGAACGACGATCACGTCAGCGGCTTCCGCAGCAAAATAACGTCCCGGAGTATCCGTTCCGGGATTCGCCACGGTCGGCCAGTATCCCATGCCATGAGCCGCTGTATTGAGTTGCTTCTGATGATCAACGGCCGTGACCGTGTCTTCGTAAATCATTTCATCGAAGAAGACACCGTGGACGCGAGGATACATCCGCCGCCATGCGTCAAGGTCGCGCTGCACGTCTTTCATGGGGAGCTTGCCGTAACTGGTGGGCACGTAACCCAGCACTACACAGCCGGCACCGATGAGTCGATCAATGGCCTTGGTGTAATTGGCATCGACTTCAGTGCCCGGCCCCGAGGCAGGATTCACGATTACCCAGAACGGCACTTCGCTGTACTGCCGTTTCAGATCCATCACGCGGTTGTAGTCCGCGTTCGTATGAATGTCTGCCGGATAAATGTAGAGCGGAATCAGCAGCCCCATCTTCTGGCTGGCCTGCTGATGAAACAACTGGTTCGCCAGCACACGCTGCATGCCGGTCTTCACCGCGTCGTCCTGGCTATTGGCTGGACGCAACAATGCGATCAACACCAGCAAGCCGCCCAATACCAACGAAGGGTTCAGATACATCATTGCAATTCGCATTCTGGAGTTCCTCAAATCGCTGTAGCACATTTGTCAGAACAGCGGATCGTTGATGGGAATGCGGAGGCCGGGGATGAATTCGTCGAGTTCTCCGACTTCGCAGCGACTGAGATTCAGCAGGTGCCAGAACGATCCGCCGATGTCGCCATCGTATTTGTACGAGCCATCAGGCCGAAACGCGACCCAGCCCTCCGGCGTGGAAAACAGCGTCGCCAGACACTCACCGGTTGCCACGTCCCAGAGTTTAATCGTGCCGTCATCGCTTCCACTGGCCACTTGACGTCCGTCCGGGCTGAACGAAACGCTCCTGACAGAACTGGTGTGCCCCGTGAAAGCCCGCAGTTCCGCGCCGCGCGCCACGTCCCACAAGCGGAGGCCGTTGTCAGAGCTTCCGCTGGCCAGTTGGCGTCCGTCCGGGCTGAAGGAAACGCTCCAGACTGTATCAATGTGCCCCCTGAAGACCCGCAGTTCCAAGCCGCTCACGACATCCCACAAGCGGAGGCTGTGATCATCGCTTCCGCTGGCCAGTTGGCGTTTGTCCGGGCTGAAGGAAACGCTCCAGACTGTATCAATGTGCCCCCTGAAGACCCGCAGTTTCTTGCCGCTCGCGACATCCCACACATGGAGGCTTTTGTCAGAGCTTCCGCTGGCAATCTGGAGTCCGTCTGGGCTGAACGACACGCTCGTGACAGAACTTGTGTGCCCCGTGAGGGTCCGCAGTTCCGCGCTGCTCGCGACGTCCCACAAGCGGAGGCTGTTGTCATCGCTTCCGCTGGCAATCTGGAGTCCGTCCGGGCTGAACGAAACACTCCTGACTGTTTCAGTGTGCCCCGAGAAGGCCCGCAGTTCCTCGCCGCCCGGAACGTCCCACAAGCGGAGGCTGTTGTCATGGCTTCCACTTGCAATCTGGAGTCCGTCCGAGCTGAACGAAACGCTCAAGACAGAACGGGTGTGCCCCGTGAAGACCCGCAGTTCCTCGCCGCTCGCGACGTCCCAGACGCGGACGCTGCCGTCATCGCTTCCGCTTACAATCTGGAGTCCGTCCGGGCTGAACGAAACGCTCAAAACATAACTTGAGTGCCCCGTGAAGGACCGCATTTCCTTGCCACTCGCGACGTCCCACAAGCGGAGGCTGTTGTCATCGCTTCCGCTGGCAATCTGGAGTCCGTCCGGGCTGAACGAAACACTCTGGACTGAACGTGTGTGCCCCGTGAAGACCCGCAGTTTCTTGCCGCTCGCGACGTCCCACAGCCGCACAGTGCCGTCGTCGTGGCCGGTGGTCAGCAGGTCGCCGTGGAAATTCCAGACCACGTCCCGGATACCCGACGCGTGTGTCGTGATGGCTGCGGCAGGTCTGATTTCGGCATCGATGAAGCGCGCTCGCCGCAGGGACCGTGGCTTTGCGGCGGTCCAGTCGACGGTTGTACCAAGCAAGTTGGCCAGGGTGAAGTCGGCGTCGTTCAGCTCGGTCCGTGTCAATTTGGCTCGGCGAAGGTCGGCGCCGACAAGGCTGGCTCCGGTAAAGTTCGCTCCGGTCAGGTCTTTTCCGGCCAGGCTGACGGAATTGAGATTGGCATGAGACAGGTTTGCACCTCGCAGGTCCAGACTGCTCAGGTCGCGACCACTGAGGTTCTGGCCGGACAGATCCAGGCCCTCGATTCGTTGCGATGAAGTGAGTGGCGTTCCGACAGAGCGAGCGAGGACCTCGGCACGATTGGCAATCGTGCTGGCATTGGCTTTCAGATTGTCGCGGATTGGCAGATTGGTGGTTCTGCTCTTGTCGTGCAGGATCGTCTGAGCCCAGTTGTGAGCGATCTCGAGAGTCGCCAGGTCACAGACAAATTCAGCGCCCAGCATGGACAAGTCGTTCTGCCGGAGTGCCTCAGGAGTTCGTCCGGCCCGGATCCCTTCGGCACAATGGAGGGCGACCAGCCATTCCAGAATTGACTGATGCACAAAAGCCAGTCGTCCTTCCTGATCCCAGATCATCAGGGCTCCAGCCCCGACAATGTGGGCGGCTTCCTGAATCGATGGCTGGTTGGCCTGCATGCTGTGGACGATGTCGGTGACATCGTCTTCCAGTTCGGCCGCCGAAACCGTGCGATCAATTTTCGTCCAGAGCCGCAACGCGATCGACGTGACAGCTTTTCGCAACTCATCGACACTGAGCGACTGCGGTTGTCCGGGTTTGTTGATGCGATCGTGCTCGTACTGCAGCCAGCGGTCGATCAACAGGCGGTAGAGTGCCGCCGAAGTGATGCGGCCATGTTCCTGTTCCACGCGTACCAGTTCGTCGTGCGGGACATCCACAATGAAACTGAGCATGCGTGGGTTGCTGGCAAGACCCCTGAGATCCTGGACATGTCGGATGAGGGCAAGCCGGACATCTCGCATCTCGGCAGCGAGTGGCGCAAGTTGCTCATCCTGTTCGGCAGAGGTGAGTCGAGCAAATTCCGGAGTCAGCAGCGGTTTCAGTGCGATCCAGATGTAATCGCCGCCTTGTTCCGCATGTCGCTGGAGTGTCTTGTCATTTCCGAGGGCATCGAGCTTATGCCGGTACTGATTGAAGACATAACTGCTGACTTGTTCCTCATCGAACGGACGAATTCGAATGACTCGCAGCCCCGGTGTCGCGGCGGCGTTTTGAAACAGGACCGTGCGGATCTGCTGTTCGTTTTCGAAATACGTCGTGCGACTGGTGACGATCACTTTGGCAGCTCCTTTCGCCGCCTGCAGCAGCGTGTCAAAGTGATGGGTCGCGTTTTCGTAGGTGACTCGCAGGGCCAGTTCGTCAAAACCGTCGAACAGCAGCGCGATGCGTCCCGATTCGAGCATGTAGCGAAATGCCGCCAGATCGATTTGCTCCACGCCGTTTCGTGCAAGATGCTGAGCAATCAACTCGTCGAGCGTTCGGCCCTTTTGCAGGTCTCGCATTTCGACGAGGATGGGTGTGAGTGGCAAGCCCGGTGATTCAGCAAGACGACGAGCGATCTCGTGCAGCAGAAATGTCTTGCCCGTGCCGAAGTCACCAAGTACCAGCACGAATCTTGGGTGCGGCGTATCGAGCAGGTCGAGCGTCGCATCCAGAACATTTTCGACTCGCTTGCGATCCGGAGATGTGGAAATCTGCAGATCGGCATGCTGCGGAACGTACAACGACGGCGGATACAGCGGATCGTAAACCAGCTTCTGAGTCTGGCGATCGACGTACGGTCGGAAGTCGGTAAGACCCTGATATTCGACCCAACTGATGACTTTGACGTGATACGTTTTCCATGCAGCACGTACAAAATCTTCGGAGACCGAATCCCCCCCGTAAACAAGTTCACCAAAAACCCAGGGATCTGCCTCGCGATACTGTGATACCAGCAGCCGCTTAAATTCCTGCAAAGCGTTTTCATCGACTCCATGTTGCACGGCCACGACCGGGCGAAAAGTGATGATGGCACCTCCGGAGACCTGGACATCAAGGTACGACAGCCGCGTTCCGGGGTCTCGTTTTCGCTGGACGGTGTCTTTGGGATTGCGGAGCTTGCAGACGATTTCGACTCGGGAAAGGAAGTCGTCGCGGTCGCGGTCACGGTCACGGTCGCGGTCGCGATCTCGGTCTCGATTTTCGAACTCGTCGTACTCTTTGTGGGACGGGCTTTTCAGCTCCTCGCTGCTCGAACGAACTGGGAGAGCCTCGGTCGCTTTCCTGCTGATCATCGCGGCGATGGACGTAAGAACGGTAGCGCGATTATGCCCTCGCAACTTTGTCAGCGGTTTCTTGACGTCGTGTGCCGCCTGAATACTCCGCAACGGCGTTTCAACCCAGGCACAGTCGTTGATCAGCACCCACAACAATTGCACACCGGACTCATTTGCAGCCCGCAGCAGATACGGCAACTCCTGCTGCATGATGAATGAGGACGCCAGGAATTCCGGACTGACGATGAGCAGGCCAATTCGTGCTCTCTGAAGTGCGTTTTGGATTGCAACCTGCCAATTCTGGCCCGGTTCGATGCTCTTATCGCTCCAGGCTTCGATCCGTCCGCCACGCAGATGTGGCTGCAAGTGAGTTTCAATGTCGTCCCGCCACTTTTCATCCTTGTGCGAGTAGCTGATGAAGATCGAAAACCGCTCGTCGGCAAATTCAAAACGGCTGGAAATGAAACGAGAAAAATCGGGAGCCTTGATCGCAAACTGCGAATGAACCTTTTCCGGTAGCCAAAATACGACCGGACACGGAAACTGTTTCTGCCACAGATCTCGCGACGCATTCAGGGACTTCCATACGGTCGAACCATTTAATCCCTGCAGACAGGTTTCGAGACCGGTGAGAAAAATGGCGGTTGCCATCTTCGCGATTTGCTGCTGGTTGACGAACCCATAGACATCAATCGTTGCCGCTGGCACTGCGAGCACCACAATCCCGGAGTGCTTCTCGCGAATTTCCGAGATCAGAACATCTCGTGTCGCCGGTTCGTCGCATTGAGCAACGGCAAATGACGATTGCCCTGCAGAAATAGTCAGCAGTCTGAGTAACAGATCCAACTGCTCGCTGGTCGATGATTGCGGTTCACTCACGGGACCAGTCCGAATCTGCGATGACAGGGTTGAGTCCATACCATTCGAAATCATTGACGTATTGCAGCACCGCTCGACTCAACAGCAACTCGTCAAATCGTTCTGATTGTTCTTCGGTTGGGGTGAACCGACCGTTTTGCCGGATCTCACTCAGAATCGAAAAATGTTCCCGCAGAAACTGACGTTCATAACTGCGTCGTTCAGCGGCAGCGACCTGGTGAACAGTTCGTTTGGTGATTGGCAATGCCGTCTTGCACGCGGATTGAATGTAGGACATCAGTGCCGTTGGCTGACCTCCAGAAACGCGAATGAGTTCGTCGCGTGCTCCACCAACAAAAACGTCTGCTTCATTGAGATCATTGGCAACAAGTCGACGGTTGATGATGTCACGAAACGCACTCCATCCCCTTGGAAAGCGTTTTGACTCTGGAGGGGAAGTAAACAGCTTGGTCATCGCAACAACCGGGATGTCGCCATCATACAGCTTTCGCAATCGCTGTTGCGTGAGTTGTCGCGACAGTGTGATCGGCATCGTGTAAATCAGGTGGCAAGCAAACCCGGTCATCTGTGGGGCTCGATTCACGAACAGGTGTTCGGCCTTATCGAATCGCTTGCCTTCCCGACCCTGGACATCCATCTTGTCGAGATCATCGACAATGATCACCAGTCCTCGCCACTTCTTGGCAAGAAGCCGTTGGTTGACATCCTGCAGCACCTTGTTGGCGGCATCCAACCAGTTTCCGGTGTCTGTTTCCAGCAAGGACCTGACCTGACTCCGATGCGTCGGACTGTTCTTAAGTGAGATCCCAAAATTTGTCAGCCCGGCATCCAGATCCAGCTTTTCGAATTCCACTTCGGTCGTCAACAACTCCCCCAGTCGCTGGAATCGATCGCGAAAGTAGCCCGGTTGCAATGAGATATTGAGATGCTCACGCAGTTGGACGAGAACTTGCTTGATGACCGCGACGAGGATTTCAAGGAAGTCCACGTCTTCGCGATCGATATCATCACCAGCTTGAAAGTAGACCACAAAATAGCGCTGCTCTTCCAAAACGGCCCGCAATCTTCCAAGTTCCGTGGATTTTCCGGAACCGTTATGGCCGGAGACCAACTGCGTCGTTGGTCTGTCGCTGAAAAGGATTCCCTTGCTGAGTTTTCCAACCAGATCCGTGTCACCGCGAGCCAGATCAAGATCGACATAAAGTTCCTGTTCGGAAGATCTCAATGGGCGGGGATCGAATGCCAGAAACGCTTTGCGAGCGATCTCCCAATTATCGTTGACCATCACTACTCCCCGTTTATGAACACTTGAACTTGCAGCCCGCCATCATAATTCAACTGGACGTCCCTTAACCAGTCCTCCCGCCCTTCGGAAACAAACTTAGTGACATCGTTCCGGCTGAGTTCAGACCGGGAAAATCGTCGGATTGCCGAAAGGGCGTCAGGTGTCGAGCCTGAATCATGCCAGGCGGCAACATTTGAAAACTGAAGCCCAGGGTGTCCGACATGAATTGACGAAGTGGAACGTTTCGTCGAAGATGGATCACGGATTGAGATCGATTGCACGGAACCGTTTGAGAAAGGATTCCACATGAGTTGGGGACAGCAATGGGCACCTTATGTGTCCGTCGGGGATAAACTTAACAAGGCCGTTCGACACGCAACGCAGCTTGCAAAGAAGCAGAAGCGTGAACGAGAACCGGTGTCGATCCAGGGCCGTGCGATCGCCAAGACATTCTGGGGCAAGGCCTGGTGCGATAACCTGACGGCGTATCAGGACTATTCCAATCGCCTGCCACGCGGTGCGACTTATGTGCGTAACGGATCCGTGGTCGATCTGATCATCAAGCCTAAAAAGATCGAAGCCATTGTCGCCGGATCTGAGCCCTACACGGTGAAGATCGAAATCACGGAACTCAACAAAAATCGCTGGAAGGCCATTCGATCGGAATGCAGCGAATCGATTGATTCGCTGCTGGATCTGCTGTCCGGCAGGTTGTCAGACGGCGTCATGAAACAACTGACCGATCAGACGACGGGACTCTTCCCGTCCCCGCGTGAGATCCGGATGTCGTGCAGTTGCCCGGATTCCTCGTCGTGCTGCAAGCATCTGGCGGCTGTGATGTATGGAGTCGGCGCACGACTCGACAATCAACCGGAACTGTTGTTTCTGCTCCGCGGCGTGGATCATCAGGAACTGGTCTCGCAGGCGATCGCTGCCGGGAATCTGGACCGTGAACTCAGCCGTGGCAGCGGTGGACTGGACTCACAGGATCTGAGTGCCATCTTCGGAATTGAACTGGAGAACGGCGCTGAAGAACCTGCAAAGCCGGAGAAGAAGAAACGAACTTCGAAAAAAGCCGCCGCTGCGACGGTGCCTGTCGCTGTGATGCCAACGAAGGCAACAGTGAATCCCCGAACGACGGGAGTGAAGAAGGCGAAGGCAAAGGTGCCTCCGGAAGTTTTGAAAGCAATCGCCAGAGGCGTCACCGCGAGTGCTGCCGGAAAAACGGACTCGAAGAAGAAAACTTCCGCTGCGACTGAACTTGTGCAGTCAACTGTTGCGAAAGCCAGTGTTGCGAAAGCAAAAGCGGCATCAAAACAGAGTCGCGAGAAAGCTTCAACAAAATCGGCAAAGAAGAAAACGGGAGCCGTGAGGAAGGGCGCGAAACGGTCGGAACGTCTGTAGTCGCAGCACGCTGTTGTGCCGGAGGGCTGACACCGCTCCGCTCGCCCGTAACTCAAAGTAGCCATTACGCTCCGCCGTGATGAGCATTTGTCAATCGACACTCATCTGCCGAGACAGAGTTCCAGGATCAGTCTCGTTGCAAGTGTCTGAAGGACAATCGAGGCGGGATCTTCATTCATGTGGCCCTGTTCGAGGCTCGTCACGACGTCACGTCCGATGTTGTAAACAGCTGGTTTGTATTCCATGTAGGGTGTATCCGGGAAGGCAGGAGT
>JAYTAK010000340.1:0-1846 GCA_043737515.1 Candidatus Kuenenia sp.
GTGAACTCATTGGCATCCTTGCATTCGATGACGACCAGAGGAATGCCATTCACAAACAACACGATGTCTGGGATGATGAACCCTTTTCCGGCCCCCGGCGTATCGACTCGAAACTGATTGATGGCGACGAAGTGATTTCGTTCGGGATGTTCGAAGTCGATCAGCTTGACGTTGGGATACTGTTCGCCGGTGACTTCGTTGGAATCCACCTGAGCCCGATACAGCAACTTCAGAACGGCCTCATTGGCTTCGACCAGACTGTTGGCAGACAGGCTCAGCAGTTCCTCACGCAGATCGCTGATCTGTTTTGCCGTCAGCCACGGCTGACCGTCTTCGGTCTGGTTGATGGCGTTCAGGCTGTCACGGAACACATCTGGCAGAATGATCTCACGAAAGCTGGTCCGCAGGCTCTGAGTCGGATCGGCTGGCACTCCCTGCCCCTGATCGACAATGTGCCATCCCAGAGCCGCAAGCTGCTCAAGGAAGGGTTTTTCGACGAAGGAGCGTTCAGACATCGGGTTGCCTTGCCTGTTTAAGCGATGCCTGACCCTTTGGTGTAATTCGCATCTTTTGGTTCTTGCTGCGCGGTTTTTCGGGAATCGTCAATTCGGCAAGCCCAAACCGTCGAATCTGGTCGACTGTCCGCAGGAAGTGTCCGGCTCGGCTACCTATCTGCCCCAGAGATTCAGTCAGTTCTGCACGGCTTTTTGGGCCCGTGGCGAGAAGAGCAAGGATTTGGACGGCGGTTTCGCTCAGAATTCCATCATGAGCCTTGTCATGAGCCCCATCATGCGCCTGATCATTGGCCTGGATGCCCACGAGTTCCGGATGAACTGGCAATTCTACAAGGAAATGTGTCCGGCCTTCGTCGGTCGAAAACCGAGGTTCGGGCGACCCGTTGCGTTCCATCGCTGCTCGAATCTTGGGGATGCCGGTGCAACGCCCTTCCGTCAAATCCAGCTCTTTCAGAAATTCCCCAATGCGGCGGTTTCGATAGCGGCGAGCAATGACCTTGCCGCCGTTCAACGATTCCAAACGAATCGAGGGATCTGGACCAGGATAACTCACGATTTCGATTCCATCAGGATTGATCCGCACCTCGACCGGTTCCCGCTGATCGTAGCCGCGATGGTACATGGCATTCACCAGCGCTTCCTCGATGGCAGTCATCGGATAGCTGAAAAAGCGAGTCGCTTCGGCTCGGCCGGGATGTTTGATTACCTTCTCACGCACCACACGGTTCTCGATGTACCATAGTGCCTCCCGGATCTGTTCATGAATCGGCCCCAGAAATGTCTTTTCGATCAGTTCATCACCGCCCGGACCGGTCGGGAAAATTACGACATCAATATGGGAACCCGGCATGAACCGCGTGGGATCGTCGTTAAAAAACAGCAGCCCGACGTTGCGAGGTTTCAGAAACTCATCCGCGCCGTCCACGATGTTCATTTGCCGACACAGATCCACAAATGGCAGAATGTTGGTCTCAAGTGCCAGCTCGCTGCCCACTTCTTTAAGGTACAACCGAATCATCGGCAGCCGCAAATCATCAACGTCCGCTCGTTGGCACTGACGATCATCAAACGGCACCGTGGCCGTCAATCGAAGCAGCTCCTGCTCGTCCTCGCTGTTGGCTTTCAGTTCGACGGTGCTGGAATACCGGCGGATGAAATAGTGATACTCTTTGTGTCTGGACGTGACAGCCCGAGGAGCCTTGTACGGTCGATTCAATCCTCCCGGAGCCCACAGCACGATCAGATGTCGTCCCTCGACCTGTTCAACACTGAGCACCGGGAAGTACGTCGGCTGAATCATCTGGCAATACTGCAACAGCTCACGCTGGATC
>JAYTAK010000341.1:0-1845 GCA_043737515.1 Candidatus Kuenenia sp.
GTTTCAAAGCTGAAAGTGATTCATCACTGGCCCACAGAAACACGCCCGAGTTGCCGGCAGATTTCAAATGCCGCCATTCGACGACCAGTTCAAAATTCGTGAGTTCCGTGTTTGTCCGCATGACACCGACCGGACTGCCGGTGCAGTGAATTTCGCCTTCGGGAAACGACCATGTATTTTCGTCGCAGTTGACGTTCACGAAATCGTCTTTGCCGAGCGGCTTCCAACCAGGTCCAGTGCCATCGATGCGAGCCGCCGGTGCCGACGGCGCTGGCTTTGGATCGTCCTGAGCGTGGCTGATCAAAGTCAACCGAGTAACAGCCAATACTGCGAAGGCGTATACAGCGAATGACGGGCGGATCATCGGACAACTCCTCAGGAAACAAGCTGATGGGCTACGCAACATTGATTGTCGAGTAACAGTCTCGTCAACCACGAACAGGATACACAGTAATTGCCGAAAAAGCACTCGACCAGCATTCGCCAATAGAATCCGTGTGTGCATCTGGAAAGTAGGTGGGAATCTGCGAATAATGGTGGCAGTGGCGTGAGCCGAGGCAATTTCCCAGGGAGGGACCAAGCGATGCGAGAGCTACCAACAATAGAATTGACAGAGGAACAGACCGAGGAAGCGGAACGAATTCGTGATATTCTGGCGGCCAAGTCAGCCGTGGTTGTGGATTATATGTCACGGCTGCTGGCCAGCCGTAAGGATCGAGAATTGTTCGGGGAGACCGAGTTTCAGATACGTGATGCAGTACATCGGCTTGGGGCCGAAGGTTTCGACGCCGCTCTTGCTGAGCGGAAAAAAAGGGGTACCAAGGATCGAGCATCGTCTGTCCGGAGTGTGGATGCGACGCCAAATTCGTAGGCTATCGGCCCTGCCGAATTACGACTTTGCTCGGATCGGCGGTTTATGAGCGAGCGTATTATCACTGTGCGGCCTGTCATCACGGTCACTTTCCCACGGACGCAGATTTCCGCATTGCCGACCATCAGACGCTTGGCGCAAGCGAAGTGATTTCCTTGATGGGGCTGCTTGAACCGTTCGACGAAGGTGCTCACAAAACGCTTCCTCGGGTGACTGGACTGAATGTTTCTGCATCGACTGTTCAGCGCACCACCGAAGCCGCAGGCGAGGATGTGGCGGACCGTCGCGAGTCGGGAGAAACGTTTGCGGAAGACGAAGTCTGGGACTGGCATCAAGATGTGACAGGCCGCAAAGTGGCCTATATTGAACTGGATGCCACTGGCGTGCGTCAGCAGGGACCACACGCCGAACGCGCGGAAGGCCGCATGCCATGGGTCGGCGTGGTTTTCAATCCGTTGCCAATGGATCCGCAGCGTCGTGACCGTCGCCGACGACATCATGCGGAATCTCGCTGTGTTTCGGGATTGATGAGTCTTGAAGAAATCGGTCGACAGTTGCGAGACGAATGCAGGTCGGTCGGACTGAAGCATGCCGATGTGGTAATTGGTTTATCTGATGGAGGCAATGGCCTGGAAAACTGCATGATGAACGTGGTGAGCGGAATGGCAAAAGAAATCCTGTTCATTCTTGACTTCTGGCATGCGTCAGAACACCTGCAGGAATTTGCAAACATCTTCATTCCGGACGAAGCAGCACGAACCAAACAGGTGGAACTGTGGTGCGATCATCTCAAGGAACATGGCGGTTCTTCGCTGATCCAGCAACTGGAAGCCATCGACATGTCGGATCGTTCGCCTCAAGTGACCGAACAGTATCAATCGCTGATGAACTACCTGCGGTCAAATCAGCATCGCATGGACTACCCTGACTACCTTCGGAACGGCTGGCAAATCGGTTCCGGGAAGATTGAGTCC
>JAYTAK010000342.1:0-4352 GCA_043737515.1 Candidatus Kuenenia sp.
ATTGGCGAGCGGCATGCGTCAGCTTGCCGGTACAAAAAAGCGATGTACCGGAGGGCTCACGCCACTCCGCTCGCCGGACTCATTTCTGGCCGCGCGGAGGATAACACTACTGCCCCACAGACTCGGAAAACTGGAAGAAGTCCAGCTTCACCAACTGCATCACAGTACCTGCATTGCGTGTTGTCGGGCGAGGAAAGCCGTAGGCGATCACGCCTCCGGACGACAGTTCACCGATATAGATCACTCCCAACGCTGGCTGGACACCGCCGGTAGATCGCAAATTTGCCGGCCCGGAAACGATGGCATACTTTGGTTCCGGTGTCTTCGCTGACGTCTGAAAATCTGCTGCCACGTTGTGCAGGTAGCTGTACCCGAATTTTCCGGTCTGGGTATTGATCGTCGAACCGGTCAACACACCCGTCAGGTGATTCAGTACGAACACGGCTTCAATTTCACCTGTCTCAACCAATGGCACGGTGACCATGGTAAACTTGTCATTTCCGTGGGCAACAGCGGCCTTCATGTCAGGTTGTGGCCAGAAGTACGTGCCAGCTCCCATCACAAATGCCCCGGCCGCAAACATAATTGAAGAACGCAGAATGTGATTTTTCATAACCTCGCCTTTGCGTTTTGCTCGATATACCGGCATCAGAACAGTGACGATGCCCTCCGGAATCATCATACTCTGGCGATTGCCAAACGACCAGACTGCCGACGGGTGAACTTGTCAGGACTTGCCTGCATTTTAAGTTTCCGTCACTATTCCTTTCCAAATCCACGTAAATCACAGCCAGCAAACCATGTCTTCCAAACCGAAAAACACCGAATCCTGCATCTGGTCGTCGATCCGCGAACGCGCGTCCGAACGAGCCAGTTCCGAACCGATGCTCGCCAGCTTCCTGCACGCTACGGTTCTCAACCACGAACGCTTCGAAGACGCCGTCAGTTATCACCTTGCTGGCAAACTGGCATCCAGCACGTTGTCCGCCATGCAACTGCGTGAGATCATTCTCGACGCGATGACGAAAGATCCCTCAATCGCCGATGCAATTTGCGCTGACATCCGCGCCGTGCGGGAACGCGACCCGGCCGTCACATGCAACCTCGTGCCGCTCCTGTTTCTGAAAGGCGTACACGCCCTCATCGGCTATCGCATCGCGCACTGGTTATGGAGCGAAGGACGTGAACTGCTGGCGCTGTTTCTGCAGAACAGAATGTCAGAAGCGTTCGGAGTCGATATTCATCCGGCTGCCAGAATCGGACGCGGCATCCTGATGGATCACGCCACGTCGATCGTGATCGGCGAGACGGCCGTGATCGAAGACGATGTGTCACTGCTGCATGAAGTCACTCTGGGCGGCACCGGAAAATCGTCCGGTGATCGGCATCCCAAGGTCCGTCGGGGAGTCCTGATCGGTGCCGGCGCAAAAATTCTGGGCAACGTGGAAATTGGTGCCGGCGCGAAAGTCGGAGCAGGCAGTGTCGTACTGAAAAACGTCGCACCGCATTGCACCGTCGCAGGCGTGCCAGCCGTCGTCGTCGGAAAACCATGCACCGAAAGCCCATCGCTCGACATGGACCACGAAATCACCGCCGGCGATTCCATCTAAAGCCCCTTCATCCTTCATCCTTCCCACCATGCCGATCGACCTGCTGACATCCCCTCGCTGGAAAGCCGAACATCTCGGCCTGCCGATGCCCGACTCGCCGCACGCTGTGTCAGTTGCGCTTCCGTTGTGGGAACACAACATCAAGTATGAAGAGGGCGCTGCCGAAGTGATCGATCGTCTGCAGGCGGCGTATCCGAGATTTTGTCTGCATCCTTTTGTGCGGCGTTTGTGCCACGACGTCTTTGGTGCGGACAACGCAGGGCTGATTTTCCCGAGCACCGCAGCAGCTCAGCGAGCCATCGACTACGTCGCCTGGCGCGGCGGACAGAGTGCTCGACTTGTCGCCATCGCAAATCAGACGGCCTGTGGTGTGGCGGTGGATCCAGCCGAGTTTTCACGACTCCGCGAGTACTGGCAACATGCCGGTGAAGTGTTGACATCGCGCTCGGCCGAGCTGATTCTGAACGGTCAGGCTGTGAAAAGTTCTGAAACGCCCGCACGCCGAGCTGTTCGCCAGCGATTGCGTGAGTTCCGAACCAACGGCGCTGCTGAAATCTGGTTGTATCCCTGTGGCATGGCGGCAATCGCGGCCGTGTGGCGTGTACTGCGTCAACGCGATTCGGTGAATCCGAGCGTGCAGTTTGGATTTCCGTACGTCGATACACTCAAAATTCAGCAGCGGTTTGCTCCGGCGGATGTGCGATTCTATCCGGTCGGTGATCGCGATGATCTTAGACAACTGACGGAGTTGCTCAGGACTCAGAAGATCGCGGCCGTGTTTTGCGAATCCACGACGAATCCGCTGCTGAAGTCCCTCGATCTGCAAATGCTGCGACAGCTTGCGGACGAGCATGGCTTCCTGCTGGTGATTGATGACACGCTGGCGGCATGCATCAATCACGACGTACTACCGTTGGCGGATGTCGTCGTTACCAGTCTGACAAAATACTTCGGCGGCTACGGTGATGTGCTTGCCGGTTCCGTGACGCTCAACCCAACCAGCCGCCATGCTGACTGGCTGCGGTCTGCGCTCGCTGAGAACTTCGAAGAACTGCTGACAGACGTGGATGTGGAGGTTCTGGAAGAAAACTCTCGCGACGTCCGAGCCCGCGTGGAAACAATCAATCGCAACGCGAATCAACTCGCGCAATGGCTGACCGAGCAACCGCAGGTCGACAAGGTGTACCATCCCAGCCTGGACACACAACGCTTCGCATGGATGAATGAGCGATCGGCTCATCACAACGGTGGCCTGCTATCGATTGTCCTGAAGAACCCAGCCGTGGCGACGCCAGTGGTGTTCGACCAGCTTGAGATCTGCAAAGGCCCGAATCTGGGGACCAATTTTACGCTCTGCTGTCCCTACACAATCCTCGCTCATTTCACAGAACTGGACTTCGTCGAACAATGCGGCGTCTCCCGCTGGCTGCTCAGAATCAGCGTCGGCACCGAACCGATCACCGAACTGCAACGCCGCTTCGAACGCGCGCTGCATAACGCGTGAAGTTTGGTCACTTCTCCTCAAAATAAGTCGGTGGAAGTGGATGCTCAAATCGCACGCCCTCGGCAAACGCCTCATCAATGTCCGGAGGAATCATGTCGCGAATCCGATGATACTGAGCCTCAATCAGCACGTCTATCGCATCACCGGAACCGCGTGTCCCAAGAAAATCCTCGACTGCCTGCAGGTTTTGGTAATGCATCGGCTGGTGAAAAAACTGGACGAACTCAGCCAGCGTCTGGTGGACATACATCAAGTCGCGCAGTGGAACGCTGACCTCCCTGTCGGCCGGGATAGTGTCCAGACCATACTCGACTCGCTGCTGCGGTTTGCTGTGTTTTGACATTGCCTGCGAATGTGCCTGACTATTGTTCGTCCCAGTCTGCCGCCTATTTTAGGCAGAAGCGTTCCGGAAGTGTTATCAACAGGAATTGGGCGTGTCAAGTCGCCTTGGACTCAACAGAACAGCTGGCCAGTTTGTCAATTGACAGCAGGGTGTGTGCAGCGGAGCGAAACACACCACTGTGAATTTATCGACAACAATGGTGCGCTGCGCTTCACGTGCCCTACAGGAGCACAGATCTGCACTGCGGCATGCGCATCTGGGCATAGCAGCACTCAGCCGGTAAATCCCGGTGAAGCGTCTCATTGTCGATAGGAGATTCCGTGTCGGTTGCATCCTCAAAGCTGTGAACGGATCATTTTGGGTAACCGCGATGTGTCGCCAGGAGGCGCCACGGATTCGGCCGACTCTTTGAGAGCATCAATGTCATCTCCTGCTTCGTCGGGCCAACACGATCTTCATGGCCCGTCCTCGTCTGACTCCCATTCCGTGAATCCGGCTCATCAGTCGTTCTGGCTTTGGGTCCTGTGCCTGACAGGAGTCGATTATTTCAGTACGCTGGCCTATCAGCCGTCCATAGCCATCACCAGCGCCGGGCGGCTGGCACCGGTCGCCACGATACTTCTGGTGCTGGTGACGATTTTTGGAGCCGTGCCGATCTATTGCCGAGTTGCGAAGTCATCGCCTCACGGCCAGGGGTCGATTGCCATGCTGCAGCAACTGATGCGAGGCTGGTCCGGCAAGTTTATGGTGCTGACGTTACTGGGCTTCGCCGCGACGGACTTCGTGATCACGATCACATTGTCTGCAGCAGATGCGGCAAAGCATCTGATTGAGAACCCACTCTTCCAGCATGTTCCCACTTTCCTGCACAGCCAGATTGGCATCACACTGGCCA
>JAYTAK010000343.1:0-4344 GCA_043737515.1 Candidatus Kuenenia sp.
GATGCCAGGCGACGCTGTTTCAAACTCTTCAATGCAATGGTGACTAAGTTCATGCTGACTGCTCCTGAAGGCAAAGTTCAGGACGATTAAAGTCCTTCAGATTCTCGACGCGTGTAAAGGTTCCAGCCACTTCGGCAGAATGCGTGACGAGCAGCAGTGTCACGTTGTGATCGCGACAGGTGTCGCGAATCAAATCCAGAATCAACTGCTGATTGGCCAGGTCGACGTTGGCTGTCGGTTCATCGGCCAGCAACAGCACCGGCTTGTTGGCGAGCGATCGGGCGACCGCCACGCGCTGTTGTTCGCCAACAGATAGCTTCTGCGGTGAATGATTGAGTCGGTGGCCGAGGCCGACGCGTTCGAGCAATTGTTTTGCAAATGCTCTGTCAACTCCGCGTCCCGAAAACGACATTCCCAGCAGCACGTTTTCCAGAGCTGAAAATGCCGGCAGCAGATTGAAGGTCTGAAACACGATGCCGATCTTTGCCGCACGAAATCTGTCGCGCACGACTTCCTGCTTGGCGGCGATATCACTTCCGTCCACCACGACTCGACCGGAATCCGGCGTCAGGATTCCTGAAATGATGTTGAGCAACGTGGTCTTGCCCCCGCCGCTGGCACCAATCAGAGCTACCTGTTCTCCCTGATTCAGGGCGAATCGCTCAATCCCGAGGACCGGAATCCGACCTCCTCCGGGTTCGCGATAACATTTCCGAATTCGTTCCAGCAAAAGTGACATGCAGCCTTCCCGGGCGATGAGTTGCAGCTTGAAAAACACGCGTGTAGCGAACTGTACGCGAAATCAGTCAGGAATTTGAATTGCAATTTGGCGATTCGTGTACCTTGGACATTCTTGTCCGAGTTTGAGGGCGATTCGTGTACCTTGGACATTCTTGTCCGAGTTCGCTGTCGAGAATTCTCGGTCAACCAGCCACCAATGTGCTGCCAAGCGTCTTCAATCTGGGACGGACAAGAATGTCCATCCTACAAAAGATCTGGGACGGACAAGAATGTCCATCCTACATAAGAACCGTCTCGTCGCCCCTGCGTTGCCAAATCGGCGGCGAAACGCCACACTCCGATTCCATCCTGTGTCTGTCCCTCCACTCAATCAAGCCCTTGAAGTAGGATACGATTGCCGTGATTCGTGATTTTTTCGCTGGTGTTGGCTCGATCGCAGTCCTGTTATTTTCAGTTTTTGTGCTGCAGGGAATCGGCGATCGCTGTGCATTCGCTCAAGACGGCGAATTTCCCGCCGCCTTCAATACCGACCCGCCGGATTCGCATCCGCCGACACCGGAAGAAATGGTCAAGCTGATTGAGCTGCCGCCGGGATTCAACGTAACGCTGTTCGCTGGCGAGCCCGATGTGCAGCAGCCGATCTGCATGGACTTTGACGACAAAGGCCGTCTATGGGTCGCGGAATGCTATACGTACAGCGGCGGGCCGTATGAAACTAAATTGCGAGACCGAGTTGTCATCCTTGAAGACAAAGATGGGGACGGCAAGCACGATTCTCGCAAGGTTTTCTGGGACAAAGGCTTCATGCTGACCAGTCTCACATGGGGATTCGGTGGCCTTTGGGTCCTGCATGACGGCACACTATCCTTCATTCCAGACAAGAACGGCGACGACGTTCCGGACAGCGAACCGGTTGTCATGCTCGACGGCTGGAGCAAAGACTGCGGGCACAACTTCGTGAGCGGTCTGATCTGGGGCCCGGACGGTTGGCTCTACGGTCGCCACGGCATTGTGGATACGTCGTATCCCGGCGTTCCGGGGACTCCGAGGGAAGAGCGACCGTTCATGAACTGCGGCGTCTGGCGATATCACCCAACGCAGCACACCGTCGAAGTTGTCTGCAACGGCACGACGAATCCATGGGGACTGGATTATAACGAAGACGGCCAGTTCTTCATGACCAACAACGTGCAGGGCCATCTCTGGCATGTCATTCCCGGAGCCCGCTATCAGCGGATGTACGGCCAGGACTTCAATCCACACAGCTACGAGCTGATGGACATGACCGCCGACCATTACCACTGGGACACAAAAACCAAATGGAATGAAAGCCGTGACGGCGTCGCCAACGATCTCGGCGGCGGCCATTCTCACGTCGGAGCGATGATCTATCAGGGCGACAATTTCCCGAAGGAGTACTTTGGAAAAATCTTCATGTGCAATACCCACGGCCGCCGCATCAACGTGAACCGGCTCGACCGCGAAGGCAGTGGCTACGTCGGTCGCCGGGAACCGGATTTCATGATTGTCAAGAATCCGTGGTTTCGCGGCATCGACATCAAGATGGGGCCGGAAGGCGCGATGTACGTGTCCGACTGGTCCGATAACGGCGAGTGCCATGACCATGACGGTGTGCATCGGACGAGCGGGAGGATTTATCGGATAGCGTATGGGACGCCGAAGCCCGTCGATGTCGCTGCTGGACTGGTTTCAGAGGCAATCGGGAGACGCGACTGGTTCGGGCGACATTCACGTCGAATCCAACAGGAGTATTTCGCAGAACTGGAACTCAATCTTCAGCCGAGCAAAGATCTTCAGGGTGATGTGAGTGTATGGGATCTCCTTGACGCAGGACTGATTTGTAACATTCCGTCAGAGAACGTTGAGCAAAGCCTGCGATCGAAAGACCCACTCGCAAGGGCCTATGCGGTGCACCTGGCCACTGCAGATACTAACTGCCATGCACAGTTGCAGGCGTTGGCTGGAAGTCCCCAGCCGGAAAATGTCCTCTTGTCTCTGGTCTCTGTCCTTCAAAAGCTGGAACCCGAGAATCGCTGGGAACTGGCATCGGCAATCCTGAGCTGTCGAGAGAACGCGCAAGCCATCGCTGCTGAGAATAATCTTACGCTGATGACCTGGTACGGCATCGAGCCCGTCGTTTTCAACGAGGGCTCTCTTGAGCTGCTGGATTCCAATCCGAAGCTCCAGCAGTTTGCAGTTCGAAGGCTCGCTTATGAAATCAGCCCGAAGCCTGCCATCGCTGAATCTGCATTAAGGTTCATCAGCGGCAAAGCCGCAAGTGGGAACCGCAAATCGGAGGCCGCGGCGGCGAAACTTCTGACATCGTTCAAGACCGGACTCGCCGGGCGCGCCAGGGTCGATGCTCCGAAAGACTGGACTGCGATTGAGAAGAACCTCCGAGCCTCGAAGAACAAGGATGTCGTGCTGGCGGTGGATTCGCTGGCGGTGATGTTCGGTGATGGTGCCGCGATTGCCGACCTGCGGAAGTTCGCCGGTGACGCGAATATGGATCCGGTTGCTCGTGAACAGGCGATTCTCGCGCTCGCCCAGGCGAAGGACGAGGAGTCTCTTCCGATGTTCTTCAACCTGCTCGGCGATCGCGCTGTTTACGACACTGTGATCACCGCCCTGGCCGGTTTCAATCATCCCAAAACAGCAACAGAACTTCTGAATCGGATGGGTGGCTTCAAAGATGGAAACCGCAGTCTCGCCATCGACACGATGGCCAGTCGTGAGGCGTACGCTCTGGAGCTGATCAAGGCGATCGAAGAAGGCCGCATCGACGCTCGCGAACTCACCGCCGCTCAGGTGCGACAACTGTCCGCATTGGGCAACGAACACATCAAATCCGTGCTCGAAGCGAAGTGGGGCGTCATTCAGGAGACTCCGGAAGCTCGAGTCGCCTCGATCAGAAAATGGCAGGCGGAACTCACGCCGGAAACCATCGCCAAAGCAGATCGTGACAACGGTGCGGCACTCTTCAAGAAATCCTGTGCGGCCTGCCATAAGCTCTACGGCGAAGGCAAGGCCATCGCTCCGGATCTCACCGGTGCCAACCGCAGCAACCTCGAATACATGCTCATGAACATCATCGATCCCAGCTCGGTCGTGCCCAAGCAGTTCACAACATCCGTGATCGCACTGAAAGACGGTCGTGTGATCACTGGCGTTGTCATCTCTGAAACCGAACAGACTTGGTTGATCCAGACGGACAAAGAGCAATTGTCGGTGGCTCGCAGTGACGTTGAGGAAACAACGAACACCGGCAAGTCGCTCATGCCCGACGGCATGCTGGACACACTGACGCCCGAACAAGTCCGCGACCTGTTCGGTTTCATGATGCCGCGCAAGTAGGCCCGTGCCGGAACTACTACACAAACGTGATTTTCCGCATTTGACAGACTGTTGGTGATCGCAGGATTGATTAGCGAATGCAGTTCCGGCGTTTATCGCGTTTGTTTGGTCCGGCCTACGTTGTCGGTGAATATACTTCGCGCGGGCTGAATTGAGGCGAGCGGGGGACGTTAGTCCCCTGATTCTTCGTGAGGCCCACAATCAGGGGATTGACATCCCCCGCTCGCC
>JAYTAK010000344.1:0-10035 GCA_043737515.1 Candidatus Kuenenia sp.
CGAATGTTGCGTCCTGTTCACACGTATTGTGGAAAGGATGCACCAGTGCCTGGACTCTGGGCATTTAGAGTACATACTGCCTGAATTCGTGACAACCACGCACAGATTCGTGTGGAGAGATTGAGGACGTGATTGAGACTGCTGGAAATTTTGATGAACTTCTGACGTCCGCAGGCACCCCACGGCATCCGGCCTTGTCGGACGGCTTGGCGTCGTTGTCGTCGGAGATGCTTGCGGAACGGCAGCGTCATGCCGAAGAAGAACTGCTCGAAAAGGGCATCACCTTCGCCGTCTACGGGCACAATGACGGCAACGAAAAAGTCTGGCCGTTCGACGTTGTGCCACGCCCGATCGCGTGGGACGAATGGCAGATCATCGAATCCGGACTCAAGCAACGCATTCGCGCGCTGAATCTGTTTCTGGACGACGTCTACGGTGACGGCAAGATCATGAAGGACGGCGTCGTCCCGGAAGAACTTGTCAAAACGGCGAAGACGTATCGGCCGGAGTGCCAGGGCTTTCGTCCTCCTGGCGGTGTCTGGACGCATGTCGTTGGCACAGACCTTGTGCGAAATCACGACGGCACAATGTACGTGCTCGAAGACAATCTGCGATGTCCGTCCGGCGTCAGCTACGTGCTGGAAAATCGCGAGATCATGAAACGCGTGCTGCCGGAAGTGTTTTATGGCTCAATCATCGCGTCCATTGAAGACTATCCCGAGCGACTGCTGGAGACGCTCCTCAAAACGGCCCCGCCGCACGTCTCCGCTCCCACGGCGGTCGTGCTGACTCCGGGGGTCTGCAATTCTGCGTATTTCGAACATTCGTTTCTCGCGCAGCAGATGGGCATCGAACTGGTCAACGGCACTGATCTGTTTGTCGATGACGAAGACATGGTCTGGATGAAGACCACGCGCGGACCGCAGCGTGTGGATGTCATCTACCGCCGCATCGACGATGATTTTATCGATCCGGAAGTTTTCCGCGCCGACAGTATGCTGGGCGTTCGAGGACTGATGCGAGCCTACCGCAGTGGCAATGTGACGCTGGCGAACGCTCCGGGAACCGGCGTGGCCGATGACAAAGCCGTGTATCAGTTTGTGCCGGCGATCATTCGCTACTATCTGAGCGAAGATGCCATCCTGAAAAATGTACCGACGTACCTGTGTTCCGTGAAATCCGACTTCGATTATGTCCTCAGTCATCTGCACGAACTGGTCGTCAAACCAACCAACGAATCGGGCGGTTATGGCATTCTGATGGGACCGCAGGCATCAAAGAAAGAACGCGAAGATTGTGCGGACGCGATTCGCAAGGATCCTCGCAACTACATCGCTCAACCCATGCTGACACTTTCAACCGTGCCGACGGTCATCAATCAGACACTCGCTCCGCGACACGTCGATCTGCGTCCGTTTATCCTGTACGGTGAAGAGGTCTGGGTCCTGCCCGGCGGACTCACCCGCGTCGCCCTGAAAGAAGGATCGATGATCGTCAATTCCTCACAGGGCGGCGGCAGCAAAGATACCTGGGTGTTGTTGAAGCATTGAATCACGTTGCCGGACCCAATTAAAGTCTTTCTTGCTAACAACTGCGCATTTTGCGCGCATCTTTTCGACCTTCGTTCTTTCGGATTTCGAAATTCGGACTTCGGATTTGCGGCTTCGCCGCGCTAGGAATCTCTCCCATGTTATGTCGCGTTGCTGAATCTTTGTTCTGGATGAGCCGCTATCTGGAACGCGCTGAAAACCAGGCGCGCTTTATCGATGTCACGTCCAACATCGCGCTGGGGTATCGCGGCAGCGAACTGGACCTGTGGTCGTCACTGCTCCACGCCGGCGGCGATGTGGAGAATTTCAAGGAAACATACTCCGCGCCGACTCAGGAAAATGTGATTCGGTATCTGCTGTTCGATCCGAAGAATCTGAATTCGGTCGTCAGTTGCCTTGCGGGGGCGCGGGAAAATGCACGTTCGATCCGCGAGAACCTGACCACTCCGATGTGGGAAGCCGTCAATCGGTTTTATCTGCGAGTCCGCAAGGCGGCATCAGAATCCAATCGAGCCATCCGACAGCCGCACAGTGTTCTCGAACAGATCAAACGCTCGGCGCATCAGGTCATGGGCGTGATCCAGGCGACATGGTCGCGCGGCGAAGCCTGGCACTTTTCCAGTCTGGGGTATCATCTCGAGCGTGCCGACAAGACCTCACGAATTCTGGACGTCAAGTACTTCATTCTGCTGCCGGACCCCACTCATGTCGGTTCCCAGGTCGATGTCGTCCAGTGGGCAGCTCTCCTGGAATCCACCAGCGCGCTGCAGATGTATCGCCGTGAATCCGGTCGGATTGAGCCCGCGAAAGTCGTGGATTTCCTGATGCTCAACACGCGTTTTCCCAGATCCATGCGGTTCTGCGTCCGCGACGCCGAAAACAGCATCCGCGCGATCTCCGGAACACCCATGCATTCCTTCAGCAATTCCGCTGAGCAGCTCGTGGCTCAGTTGAACGCCAAGCTCAACTACGCCCGAGCGACGGACGTGATCGGCAACGGACTGCACCAGTTCGTGGACGATTTCCAGTCGCAACTCAACGGCATCGGCGCCGCCGTCGCCGAAAGCTTCTTCCAGGTAAACATGAACACTCGTCGTGGCATGCAGTCACAGTCGCAGAGCACGTTTTTTCGGTAGTGCTTTGTCAATGGTTGATTTGGAGGTACGATGGGCATTCTTGCCCGTCAAAACGCGGTCGGACAAGATTGTCCAACCTACATCTTAAGACTTGACAAGCCACTCGTCCCGACCCGGCGAGCGGTATGCGTCAGCCTGCCGGTACAAGGCGATTCTGTGCGTTTGCAACGCCCCGTCGGTTTGAGAAACAGCTAACTGCGAACGTCAAAATCGAATCTTCCGCCATTGCGAATCCTGGACACGACCAAGTTCTCCGGGATCGAAAGTCGGCGACATCAAGCACCGTGACTAGAAAAACTCAGTTCTTGTGCTGTTTTATCCCGTCAGGTCAAGGACTCGCCGTGAAGCCTCATTTTCGAAAAGCTCCTGTTGAATGTGGTCCGCCGGGTGCATGGTACCGGCGTACCGCAGCACCGCACCTGGCACCGGCGTACCGCGCCGATTAACAAATGGGGATGCAGCGCCCTGTCTCCAGTGACGCCGTTGATGGCGCGGTGTCCGAAAGTTGGTATCATGAGGAACAGAATTGATGAAAGTACAGTTTGTACAAATGATCGAATTCTCCAAGTGACGATTCGGCAAAGAAGTCAATGGAATGCTCGATACTGATCTGAAAGACGCCGAAGATGCGATAGAGATGCTTTGGCAGCTTGCGCGATGCAGTATCAATTTCAGGTACGACCGTTCCCACTATATGTTCAACAAGTGTTTCAAAGAGCGCGAGCCTGAATCGCTTTCTGCTTCGAATTGTCGGAACCTGAGAGTTCGCTAGCAAGAAACCTTGCAAGTCAATTGGTCGAGACGCGAACTCCGACGGCATTCGTACGGTCTAGATTGCGAGACAGACAGCTCGCCAAACAAATCTCTGTTGGTACTCGAAAGGAATGTAGCGTGACAACCGAAGGTGTCAAAGCAGAAAAACTATTTGTTGACCTATGCAATCGTAGCTATTTAAAGGGCTTTGTTTTTCACAGCCCAAGGTACTACGACCCGACCGAGAAAGAAGCTGGTGACGTCGTTCTGTGGGTGCGGCGGCGTGCTGTTGTTTTTGAGGTCGTTCGCAGGTCATCCGACGCAAACGGAACAACCAAGCAGTTTGTAAAGAGGATCGGTGAAAAACGGGACCAGTTGTTTCGTGACTTTCGTGTTTTCAATGATCCTCAGATCGACATCACCATGCAAAACGAGTTGGGCGAAGTAGTCGCGTTTGACAAGCCGGACGTTTTGCCTGTCAATTTGTTTGGCGTCGTCATTGTTGATTGTGACGCGGAACTCGAGCCGATTCACCACGGAACGATACGAAAGACACTTGATGGACCGCTTCCTGTGGCTGTAATGACGCGTCGCGACTTCATGGATATCGTCGCGGAAGTGGATACAATTCCTGATCTGGTGTACTACCTTTCAGATCGCTTTAGGTTTCTCAAAGAAGCGTTCGGGCATTCGCCTTCTCCGTTCCTCAACTTGAACAACCAGACCGAAAAGAATCTTATTGCGCATTACAAAATGAACCGTTATTCCTTCTCGGAGGATTGGTCTGAACAAAATGCGCATGGATTCGCCCAGGTTTTCGAGACCGAATGGAAAGACAAACGCGAAGCTCGAGACAGGGAAAATGCGGATTCATTCGTAATTGATCAGATCGTTGAGTTCATCCGGAGTGCGAACCGCGCCGAGCATCCGACGCTCTACCATTCCTGGGAATTGGCGAGTCTGTCTCGACGTGAACGAGCGAGTTCTGTGTCGGCCAAGATCCGCGATGCGTTCCATCAGCTTTGCGAAGAGAAGCCTAAGCGATATTTCGCATTCTTTAACCCAACGACAGGCTGTTGGCTTGTGTTTCTGTTTCGCTACGGTGGAGATCGAGAAGCGTTCGCAGACGAGATTGCAGCACTGGCAAGGCAAAAGGCAATTGTAGAGGCTGAATCGACTGGATTTGCGTATTCAGTATTTGGATTCGGATTCCGCAAGTCTCAGATCGAAACCGGTGCGTCCTTCGATAATGTCGAACTAACCATCGCCGATGTCAGCGACTGTATCGACGCATCGGAGCCGGAAAGGGCAGTGGCTTTCGAGACGTTCGGAAGCTGGCAACCTGAAAAGCTCGCGGAATTTCCCGAAGAATTCTAAATCGACATCTGTAATAGCACGTCTAGGTACGCGGTCCTTCGGTCTCCGTAGATCAAGATATCAGGCTCATCGACAAATCATATGCGCGAGTTCGACTGGAGCCATTCTCTGACTGTTGTTCGTATTGGCGGTGCTATTTGCCATTGACCGTGAAGCGGTTTGAGAAATTGGCCGGTGGTCAGCGAAGCGCCACCGCCGGTTCGTGCCTGAAATCTTGCGCGCATCCTGAAATCGGTGCCAGATACTTCGCTTCTGGCATCCGCTCACGATGCTTGTAGTCCTGGCGGATTGACCGGTGGTGCGCCTGTCGGCGACCACCGGATAACCTCTGACATCCTTTCAGGATGATTCGCAATCACCCCACGCCAAATGGGATGCGCACTTCATTTGTCGATGATCCAGGCTTAGAGGCAGCAAAAAATTGAACCTAAAGGCGTGGGATTCACGCACCACAAATTGATGGGCGACGATTGCTTTATCGACGGCTCCGACGGCAGCCCTCGAAATGCCGTGCGTCTGCTGTATGCCGGTGAAAAAGGGCCGGCCTCAGCATGCCACGCCGTCCGCCGAAGTTGCGGAAATCGAACATGCGGAAGAATACGATCTGCTGGCGCTGGAACTCCTGGTGCGAATGAAACTGAATGCATTCCGTCGCAAAGATCAGCTGCATCTCCTGGACTTCATCTCGATCGGCCTCGTCGATGCGACATGGATACCAACGCTGCTCCCGGCACATGCCGAACGGCTGCAACAACTCCTCGACGATCCCGACGGTTAGGTCCGATCCGGCGAGCGGCATGCATCAGCTTGCCGGTGCGAGGCGATACTGTGTGTTCGAACGCCCGTCAGCTTGGGAAACAACCAACTGCAAGAGTAACAATCGCAGTTTCCGCCTCGCGACTTTTTGGATGCGACCAAGCTCCGGTAGCGGCGGCCGGCGACACCATCCACCGTGACACGAAGACCCTTTTTCATATTCTATTTTGTCTCCTCAGGTCAAGAACTCGCCGTGGAGACTCGTGTTCGAGAATCTCCAGTTGAAATGTACTGACGGGTGCATGGCACCGGCGTACTTCTGCATTGCATCATGACTTCGAAACTGAGCCGCAAATCAGTAAATCTGTGGCAGAACTCCATTGTCCTTCAATGCGAAGTAGGCCGAATTCACACCGTCTGGGCGGGAGTTTTCACATCGTTTCCCACTGAGCGATGGCAAGTCATCTGGGAATCCAAGTTCTTCGATGATCGAGAACTGATCTTCTGACTCCTTCCAGCGTGCCAACGCTTCAATCTTTCGTCTTCTGTAATCCTGCAAAGACTTGTAATTGAGATTCAACATGTCAATTAGCTGTGCCCCCGCGTTTGTCGAAGCGATGAGACTTCCGTCAGCGATAATCCGAAGATGTAAACCAAGTGCCTCCGAGCACGGGTCAATAGCAAGGCAAACCCCTTTTTCGGAGTTGCACCGATTGCACACGTACAAAAGGTTGTCGTAAACACATTTGAGAGCCTCAACACGTGACTTCGCTTGAATATGATCAACCCCAAATGCAGCGGCACCGCTCGGATACCATCGCTCTCGAATTAAGCAATAAACGCAGCGAAAGGTGAACTCGTCACGAAGCCACGGTTTGTACGAAGAGGCGTCGCGGTATCCCTTTGGGCCGTGCCTTCGGAGATGCGGGGCCGTTGAATACTGGAAAGCCGTCAACCCAAAGTCAATACTCATGACCACTCAATTCGGAGGAAGCGGAGCGATAGAATCCTGGTATTCCCCAAACTCCAGCTGCAAATTATCAAGTTCATCTAACTCTTCCTCCGTCAGGTAGGATTCGTACTTCTTCTCAATCAACACATGCCGCCGTTCGGCTCGCTTTCGATCCCAGACGACAAAAGGGTTACGTGGGCTGACGGCCTTGGTTTCGCTTCCGCCCAGTGCTGACAGCGTGCTGGTTGCTTTTCGTGGAATCCACTCCAGCTTCGGAAGTGAATCGACCGGCGTGCCAACTGTTGCCTTGTACGCGGCCCATCGAACTGCGGCTGGCTCTAGGCGCAGGCTAAGGGATCTGGCCCATGCCAGCAATGCAGCAGTGTTGTGTTCCTCATGATCTCCCCACGGAATCAAAAACGATATCGGCGTTGTCAGAGTCTGGTTCAGCTTAATAAACTCATTCGCCAAAAGGGATCCATAACCACGACGCCGATAGTCAGGTCGAACAAACAGTTCTTCGACTCTAAATGAGCGTGCTCTCTGTACTCCAATCGCCCATCCCATCATTACATTGCTATCGCCATCAAGTATTTCAACAATCCATTCTTTGCCAAGGCCCGGCAATTCGATACCTCTGTGGAAGATGTTATCTCCGGGGTGCTCGGGCAATGATGCTGGACTGGTTGCTGGCCACGACCAGCCTTCCGTCATGAACTTTGTAAGATAGCCAAATGGCAAGTAGCCCAACCCTCCGTCGCCCCATTTTTCACCCCATGTGTTTGGGAAGACAAATTCTGACGTTTCAAAATCAAAGCCTGCAAGTCCTATCGAATGAACACTATTCAGTTTGTTGACTGGATGTAATGGGATTTTTCCGAGTAGAGGAGAATGCCAGTCGCTTCCAATTTCAATGGTCGCAGAAGTGAGCCATCGACGCTCAAGGGAAATTAAGCATTCCTGCTCTGTATGAAAACGCCGATAAGAAATCAGGCGGTCATGCTTGGCGATTTGATCGGCATTTGTCGGCTCGTTTGGTAGCGGATATGCACGCGGGTCTTCAATTCCGGGCCAATAGCGTTCGGGTAGCAAACCCCATCCTTTGGAAATGCGATACCAAGAAATTGGCCAAGCTCCCGAGTTTGGCTCGCTTGGTCCTTCAATGAGGCGTCTGCGTGCTTCGTAATAGTTTATGCTGATGGCTATGATGACGCCTCCTGACGTAACTTTTGGCTAGCGGCTCTCATCACAGACCGACGGTGGTGCTCGTGCCAGCAGTGGCATCCGCTCTGGCAATCCGCCTTGGCGTAAAGAACCGTGTTTTTTGTTCTACTTTGTAGCTGAATCGACTGAGTGGAGCCAGTCACCCGAGTTTCGTGTGTGCATCTGGAAAGTAGGTGGGAAATCGTCGGGGGAAAGCAGACGTTTGAGAGTCGTTCGAGCAGTCCATCAGGAAAACGGTGCCATTCGAAGCAGCGGATGGCGAACAATCGTCGATCATTCGGCGTAGGTTCGATAAACTGGTTTTTCTTTACCTACTTTCGAGATGCACACTCCCGAGTTTCGGTCCAGTCGCCGATGTCGTGGACGCCCACATCGCGGAACAGGGTGAGCATCGGGTTCGGCAGGTGACGTTCTGATTGGCCGATGTTGATCAAGGGAACGCTGCTTCAATTCGCTAGCGAGTGCAGCAGTGTTTTGAGCCGATATTTTGGTTACTGAACCGACGTTGGATGTCGTCAGGTTCCGAGTCGATTGAGCCATTTTTGAGCCGTTTCGCACTGCGTGCAAGCAACGCATCTGGCACCGACCAGTCTGATGGCTTTTCCATCTACTGAAATGGCGTTGAATCGCCAAAACATGAATTTGCCTGGGATGCGAGAGGATGCCGAATTCTGGTGGATTCGCAGATTTCGCAGGGCATTCGGAGAGGCCCGGTCGGCGCGAAGTATCGGATGCGATTGATTGGCCAACGGGAAGCTCGCGGCTGCGCAATGCAGATCAGCCAACGGCACCGTTCAATGCCGGCCTTGCTGGAATCCAGCCCGGACCACATTCAATACCTTGACGCCGATACTGAATCATGACGAGATTCTAGCCAAGGCAGAGGTCTCCACGTCCAGCAGCAAATTGATGTTTCTTGCAATGATATGCGGACGCCGCCAATTTCGGCGTGCTGAGTAGCGGCGGGTGCATTCCCGAACTGCCGGAACGGCGCTTCGCTTGGTCCGGCCTACAGATTCAGCTCAGATTCTTTGTCTTGCAAAAGCACTATTCAGTTCAGCGTCTACGCCAGCACTCCGGTCACCACGTTGCCAAAGACGTCCGGCAGACTTTCATCGCGGCCTTGATGGAAATAGGTCAGAAGATTGTGGTTCATGCCGATCAGGTGGAGGATGGTGGCGTGCAGATCGTGCAGGTGAACTCGATCAACGACGGCTTCAAAACCGAATTCGTCAATTTCACCGTAGGCCGTGCCGCCTTTTGACGCCGCCGTCGGCCAGCTACATGGAAAAGCCGTAAGGGTTGTGATTTCGACCGGGAGCGTTCTGGCCTTCGCTGAACGGCATTCGCCCGAATTCGCCGCCTCAGACGATCAGGGTTTCCTCCAGAAGTGCGCGCTGTTCAAGATCGGTGAACAGCGCGGCGATCGTCCTTTTGAAAGTGATCTGAAACCGACGCCAGAAATTGGTGATCGCGGCCAAGCACGCTTTTCAGAGCTTCGGCCTGAATGCCAGAACGGTTATTGTTCGGCGAGAAATGGCAGTAACAAATGTGTGACGAGCAGCTTCAACCCGTCCGACGTTTGATGTGTGGATGAATAGAACAGTTCGCCTTCCCCGCCTCTGTTTTACGCCCACGGCTCGACCACCGAGTGAGATTTTCCCTGCCGGGTCAACTCAGCAGACAACTTCTCCGACCACGAATCACCGGTGGCTTCCTGAACGTAACCAATCATGCCGGCTTCGCCGTGAGTTGTTGGATAGTATCCAGTGACAAGAGCAGAAAGTCCTTCCGGTCCGAGATAGTCCCCGACAACTTTGCCATTGCCAAGTCGCTCTGCTTCGAAGCCGATTTCTGGCCGAACGCCTCGTCGCTGGCATTCAAACTCAATGTCCATTTTTGGGCGACGCTTCCCTGATTTTCCATCGAAGTTTTGCGGCGGTTGCTCATGAATCTGATACCGATCCACCCATTCCGGTGAATTCGGATCAGCTTGAATGGCCTTCATTGCTCGCACCAACTCCTGCGTAATGTGATCCTCCTCGGCGCATGCAAATCCGGAGGCGTTCAATTGTCCGTGACCAAGCCACAGAAATGGTTCATCGACAAATGAAGTGCGCGAGTAATGTCGATGGCCAGCGTGGTTATGTGAAGGACGTCGTTGTGAATTGTGTGCTTTACCGCGAAGCGGTTCGAGAAATTAGCCGGTGGTTGCCGACAGGCGCACCACCGGTAAAGAAAGCGTAGTACCACGCATCCTGAAGGGATGCCAGAAGCGCGAATCTGG
>JAYTAK010000345.1:0-4340 GCA_043737515.1 Candidatus Kuenenia sp.
CTCCGATCAGATTTTCCGCATTCAGCAGACCGGACGCAAAGTCGTGCTGGTGTCGAGCGGAGCGGTCGGGGCCGGGATCGGAATTCTGGGACTCAATCGTCGCCCGGATTCTCTTCCCGCTTTGCAAGCTACTGCCGCCATTGGACAACCGCAACTCATGCGGACATGGAACGATGCGCTGCTGAAGAACGGACTCAAGACGGCACAACTGCTGCTCACCGGAAATGACTTTCGCAATCGCCAGCGCTATTTGAACGTGCGAAACACGCTGCGGGCACTTTTCGATTTTGGTGTCGTGCCGATCGTGAACGAAAACGATACGGTGAGCATCAAAGAAATAGCGGTAGGTGACAACGATCAACTGGCGTCCATGCTCGCGACACTGCTGCCTGATCCGTTGCTCGTCATCCTGTCCGGCATCGCCGGACTTTACAATGGCCCGCCATCCGATCCGGCAAGTGTCGTCATTCCGCTGGTCGAAAAGCCGGACGAATCGCTGCTGAAACTTGCGGCGGCGGAACAAAGCACACGCGGTCGCGGCGGCATGGCATCCAAACTGCGGGCCATTCTGGCAGCCACCGGCATGGGCGAAACCGTGATCCTCGCCAGCGGTCGCAGTGACACGGTCCTGGATGATATTCGTGAAGGAAAAACAACCGGCACCTTGTTTCTGGCCAGGGGCGAAGCGGTTGCTTCATGGAAACGCTGGATCGGTTTTGGTGCACCGCCAGCCGGAGTGCTGGTGATTGATGATGGTGCAACCAAAGCCGTCCGTGAGTCCGGTCGATCATTGCTCGCTGTCGGCATCACCGAAGTGCAGGGCGAATTCGGGCCGGGCGCGCTGGTGGGATTGAAGAGCAAAGAAGGCACCGAGATCGCCCGCGGTCTTGCCAATTATTCGTCAGACGAAATCCGCCGCATCCAGGGCCGCCGCTCCGACCAGATCGCCACCGCACTCGGCCATGTGCCGTTCGGTGAAGTCATTCATCGAGACAACCTCGCGTTGATCGGCAAGTAGGCGATGTCGCTCCACCGACTCGCCGGTTGTTGATTACGTCTAGTTGGGATTTCGTAGGGTGTGACAAGCGGAGCGCCGGCACACCATTTCACGGGCTTTGTGTGCCTGCGCTCCGCTTGTCACAGCATTTTGGAAAAGCGTGAGGCACTGGTGTGTTTCGCTAGCGCTGCACACACCCTACATGAATCACTGAATCAACAGTCCGCTAGTGCTCGGTCAAGATTTGATTTTCGGGTTCAGGTAATCAGCCGGAACGCGTTAGCGTCCGGTTCAAACCGTGGGCTAACGCCCAGCGGCTGATGACCACAACCCGAAATTGATGCCTTGACAGAGCACTAGCCGCAGGTTGCACATTCGGTCAGCACCGGCGGCTAGCGCCTTGCCGCTCACAAAACCTCAACTCTGACCGCGCGGAGTGATAGACCGCTTCACCGCTGATCGCCGATCGGCCGGATGTTCCAGACATCGCGTGCATACTCCGCGATGGTGCGGTCGCTGGAGAATTTGCCGATGCGAGCCGTATTCAGAATGGCTTTTTCTGTCCACAGCGAACGATTGCGATAGAGCGTCGCGGCTTGATCGTGCGATTGCAGATACGACTCAAAATCGGCCAGATGAAAATAGGATTCACCGTCCGCCAGCAGTCGATCACAGATCCATGCATAACGACCGACGGATTCCGGACAAAACCGATTTTCCCGCAGCGCATCGATCACACGTCGGATCAGCGGATTTCGCTGATAGATTTCCAACGGACGGTGGCCGCTTCGCTGCATGTTCCGGACTTCCTCGACAGTGTGTCCGAAGAGGAAGAAGTTCTCTGCACCAACCTCTTCGCGGATCTCGATGTTCGCCCCGTCGAGCGTGCCGATCGTCAGAGCACCGTTCATCGCAAATTTCATGTTGCTGGTGCCCGACGCCTCCATTCCGGCCGTCGAAATCTGTTCACTGAGATCTGCTGCCGGGATAATGATCTGTGCCAGTGACACACGATAATCGGGCAGAAAACAGACCTTCAAATAGCCTCGGCAGCGCGGATCCCGATTGATGACTCGGGCGACATCATGAATCAACTGAATGATCTGTTTGGCGAGGTAGTATCCCGGGGCGGCCTTGCCGGAGAACAGATAGGTTCGCGCCTGTGCCGGAATGGCTCCGTCGTCAGCGAGACTCAGGTATTCGTGAATAATGTGCAGCACATTCATCAGTTGCCGCTTGTATTCATGAATCCGCTTGACGTGGACATCGAACAACGATTCGGGGTCAACGGATTCGCCCATTGTCTGTCGAATCCACTGTGTCAGTCGCTCTTTGTTCAACAGCTTGACGGTCCGAAACTTTTCCTGAAATGCGGCATCTTTCGCCAGAGGTTCCAGTTCGCGAAGCCGTTCAAGACTGGTGATCCAGCCGGTGCCGATCACTTCGGTGATGAGTGCTGCCAGCCGGGGATTGGCGGTCAGCAGCCACAGCCGCGGAGTGACACCGTTGGTCTTGTTGTTGAATCGCTCGGGCCAGAACGCACTGAAATCCGGGACCAGTTCCGTTGAGACAAGTCGACTGTGAACCGCGGCGACGCCGTTGACTGAATGGCATCCCGCGATGGCCAGGTGCGCCATGCGAACCTGCTTCTGTTCTGCTTCTTCAATAATCGACATCCGTCGCAGTCGCGCGTGGTCGTCAGGCCACCGGACGGCAACCGCCGCGAGCAGCCGATCATTGATTTCATAAATGATCTGCAGATGCCGCGGAAGTACACGTTCCAGTAATGACACCGGCCAGCGTTCGAGTGCTTCAGCCATCAACGTGTGATTGGTGTAGGCGCAGGAGGCGGTCGTAATTTCCCATGCGCGGTCCCATGCGATGTCATTTTCATCGACCAGTATGCGCATCAGTTCGGCGACCGTGAGTGCCGGGTGAGTATCATTGAGCTGGATGGCGACTTTGTCTGCGAACTGCTCGAAGCCGACATGCGTCCGCTGGTAATTCCGCACGATGTCCCGCACGGCGCAGGCGACCAGAAAGTATTCCTGAACAAGTCGCAGTTCCCGCCCGGCGGCGAAGGAGTCGCTCGGGTAGAGGACTTTGGAAATTGTTTCCAACTGGACTTTCTGCTGCACCGCATTCAGATAATCGCCCTCATTGAAGATGCGCATATCAAATTCCTGCGACGCACGGGCCGAGTACAATCGTAGATAGTTGACAGTCTGGCCTCCGTAGCCGACGACTGGCATATCGCACGGGACGCCGATCACGACCTTCCAGTCGAGCCACATGGGGTTGTATCGACCCTGTCGATCCATCGTGTGTTCCACATGGCCGTACAGCGATACCAGCACCGCATCCTGAGGCCGCTGAATCTGCCACGGCGTATCGTAGGTGCGCCAGTTGTCCGGCCTCTCGACCTGCTGACCGTTTCGGATTTCCTGGCGAAACAGACCGTACTCATAGTTGATGCCATAACCAAACCCCGGCATGCCCAGTGTCGCCAGGGAGTCCAGAAAACAGGCGGCGAGTCGACCCAGGCCGCCATTTCCAAGAGCCGCATCTGTCTCGTGCTCTTCAACTTCCGCCAGATCGACGCCGAATTCCAGCAGAATCTCACGGCAACTGTTCAGCAGTCCGAGGTTCACAAGGTTGTTGCGCAATGATCGGCCGATCAGGAACTCAAGTGACAGATAGTACAGCCGCTTGGCATCAGTGCTGCGATACGCCGCCTCCGTGGACAGTAATCGATCGACCATCAGATCACGGATCGCAAGGGAGACCGCTCGAAACGCCTCACGAGGCAGCAGTCCGTCTGCGCTCAGTCCGAGGGAGTAATTTACGTGATACAGAATTGAGTCTCGCAGGCAGTCATGGTCCGGCAATGCGTTGGCAGAAACATCGACGGCACCTTTTTTGGTCTGCATGATCTGTCTCCCAGTAGCCCGTGAGCAACTTGACTCCGGACACCGCCCGGCGACTTCAATCCGGTGCCCGAATTCACCCGCGACAAAGCGAAGCCGCAGAACTGCTGGCCTTCGCCTGGTTTGCTGATTTCAATTGTCCCGGTGCGGAAGTATACTCACTTCCTGCGTTCTGCAACATTCAACAGCCGCTGCGACGAGGGCCGAGCCCATGGTGGAATTGCGACACCAGTTTCAAGCCAAGCCGCGTTTGATATCCGAAATCAGGGCGTTCATTCGAAAGGGTTGCTGCCAGGTCTGGAACGAGTCTTCGGATAAACCCACGATCTCGCAGTTGGAACTGGCTGTGAGCGAAGTGGCCAGCAACATCATGCTGCATGGCATGAAGGGGCAGCCCGGTGGCCTGATTGAGTTGA
>JAYTAK010000346.1:0-10018 GCA_043737515.1 Candidatus Kuenenia sp.
GCGAAGTCAATCAGTGAGACGATGTTTTTGTTCGTCGCTCCGGCGGCAATCTTTCCCGGCCAGCGTGCCAGCAGCGGTGATCGCAGCGATTCTTCAAAGATCCAGCGTTTGTCGAACCAGCCGTGTTCGCCCAGAAAGAATCCCTGATCAGACGAAAACACCACCAGCGTGTTGTCGGCCAGTTTTTCGGCCTCCAGAAAATCCAGAATCCGTCCGACGTTTTCATCGACCGCCTTGACGCATGCCAGATAGTCGTGCATGTATCGCTGATATCTCCAGCGCACCAGATCGCGGCCCTGCAGGTTGGCTTTGCGAAATTCTTCATTCAGCGGCTCGTAGTAGGCGTTCCATCCTTCCAGTTGTTCTTCCGTCATGTTCGAAGAAGGCACCAGCTTCGCGTCCTGATCCGTAAAAGTCCGATCCAGCCCCATGTCATGATCACTGATGGCCAGACTGCGACCGGAATAGTCGTCGAACAGCGTTTCCGGTTCAGCAAAGCCCTGATCTTTGTTCCAGCCCAGATGTCGCAGCGCGGGAGCCCATTCGCGGTGCGGGGCTTTGTGCTGACTCATCAGCAGAAACGGCTTTGACTTGTCGCGATTCTTCAGCCATTCGAGCGAAAGATCCGTGATCACATCGGTGGCGTAACCGTCGGTCTTGACACGGCCATCCTTCGTGATCATTGGCGGGTTGTAATAGAGTCCCTGGCCCGGCAGGATCTGCCAGTAGTCGAAACCGGTTGGATCGGACTCCAGATGCCACTTGCCAATCATGGCTGTCGTATAGCCGGATTTTTGCAGCAGCTTCGGAAACGTCACCTGACCGCCGTCGAACTTGCAGTTCGTGTTGTTATAGAATCCGTTCATGTGTGAATACTTGCCGGTCAGAATCGCGGCACGACTTGGTCCACAAATGGAATTTGTGACCAGACAACGATCAAACCGCATTCCTTCACGGGCAATTCGATCAATGTTCGGCGTGTCCAGCAAATGACGATTGTCACCGTAGCAACTCAGCGACTGACACGTAAGGTCGTCGCAGAAGATGAACAGGATGTTCGGACGAGCGGTTTCCTGAGCGTCAACGTCTGACGGCTCAGCAACGGTGATGATCGCAGCGACGGCGAAGCAGAGGTTCAACAGTTTCATGGAATCGTTTTCCTTTCGAAGAGAATGACGATTGTAGCCAATTCCCTGAGAATAGTCCGGTCATAACGCTGCGATTACTCTCATCTTTCATCTGGATGGCCTCCGGCGTGCCAGAGTCGTTTGGACAGCGGCGATTTGCCGAGTATCATGCGGACTCTGAGCGGTTCGTCTGAGCCGCGACGTATTTCTTCCGCTCGATCGACAGCGGTACCTTTTTTCGGGCATTGAATTCGTCGCTATGGACGAACTGCAACACGAATGCGGCGTCGCTGCCGTATATCATCTGGAAACCGGCATCGTCAGTCCCCTCATTCCCATGCGCGACAATAAACCGCGTCAAAAGGTTGACGGATCAGTCATGCCGCTGGAGCCGGAAACATTCGACGAGGCCATTACGCGCACGTCACGCATGATTCCCGGAATGCTGCTGGACATGCAGAATCGCGGCCAGTTGGCGGCGGGCTTCACGACCTACAAACCCGGTCGGCTGCAATTGATGATGACTCATAAAGATGTCGGCGGCGTCGCCGAAGTCTTTCGCATGAATCAGGAAGAGCCCTATAAAGAATTGATGGCCGAATACGCAGGCCACGCCGCCATCGGACATGTGCGCTACGCTACCTGCGGGACGGATCATCCCAATCATGCTCAGCCGTTCGAACGCCAGCACATCGCCCGTTCAAAATGGTTCAGCTTTGCGTTCAACGGACAATTGGCCAACTATCGCGAACTGTGCAAAGACATTCTGCAAAACAAAGATTTCCATTTAACGCGCGAAACCGACACCGAAGTTCTGCACCATCTGATCTCCCATGAGATGTCTCTGAATGCCCACATCACGCCCGTTGAACTGCTCAGCAAGCTGTCAAAGATCCTCGACGGTTCGTGGAACATCGTGTTCCTCAACGCGCGTGGCCAGATGTTCGTGTCACGCGACCCGCTGGGTATGAGACCTCTCTGCTACGCGCATGAAGGATCACTCTTCGCCGCCGCCAGTGAATCCGTGGCGCTCACTCATCTGGGATTCGCAGAAGAGAGCGTGCATAATGTTCCGCCGGGGCATGTCGTTATCGTCGATGGCGATTCCGTCACGGTAAAGAAATATGCCGACAGCCCGAAGAAGGCGCACTGCTTCTTCGAATGGATTTATTTCGCCAACGCCGGCAGCACATTTGACGACGCCGGCGTTTATCTGTCTCGCAAACGACTGGGTGAAGAACTTGCCGCGCGCGAACCGATCACGATTGACGACGATGTGATCGTGGTCCCGGTTCCGGATACAGCCAAGGCGGCGGCCGACGCGATGGCGTTCAAGCTGGGAGTCCCGTCGCTGGAAGGCCTCATTCGCAATCGCTACATCGGTCGCACATTCATCGAAGGCAATAACCGCGCCGACAAAGTCCGCATGAAATACACGCCATTGCCGGAAGTCATGGAAGGCAAACGTGTGCTGTTGGTGGATGACTCGATCGTCCGGGCCACAACGCTGCGTGAACTGCTGATTCTGCTGAAGACACGCGGGAAAGCGAAAGAGATTCATATTCGCATTGCGTGTCCCCCGATCATCGCCCCGTGTTTTTACGGCATCGATATGTCGACCGTCAGCGAACTCTTCGCCTCAAGATTCATGACCGGCAAAGTACCGACGGCCGAAGACGAACAGGCGATGGCCGACTATATCGGCGCGACGAGCCTGCGATATCTTCCGGTTGAGGCGCTGGCTTCCTGCGTGGGACTGCCGGAATCGTCGCTCTGTCTGGCGTGCGTCAACACCGTCTATCCGACACCCGCCGGTGAATCCATGTATCAGCGAGCGCTCGATAAAGCCGCAAGCGAAACTGCGGCAAAGATCGACGGCTGCATCACCGAATGCTCACCACAGCGCGCCGAACGAGTTTACATTTAATGCTCTGTCAAGGCTCGGACGCAAAATCAGGGGACTGACGTCCCCCGCTCGCCTTTATTCGCCAGCGGCCATCACACTGGGATTTCAGCTCGATCGAAAACTGTCATGGCACGTCGTTCTACCAATGATCGCTCATCGCGCCCGCCGGACAACCGGCGACGAAGCAGCCCCGCGCCCCGCAACGCCCCGCAGGAACAACACGCGGACGGCGGCGATGAACCATCACCGTATCCCGCAGCGCCGGCTTCAAAAGAGATGACGTCGCTGATGGTGCGGCAGAGGACTCAACTGGGGCCGTCGGCATCGGAATCAATTCCCGTCGTGTATGCCAGAAATCGCACGCGGCATCCGATTCTGTACCGCAAACAACTCGCTCGGATTGAAGACGCAAAGCCGGGCGATCTGGTTGCAGTTTACACCGATGGTCAGCAGGAACCGCTGGGCTACGGTGTGTTCAATCCCCGCAGCGAAATGTCCGTGCGAATGTTGTGGAATACGCCCGAGTTTCCGACTGACGCTGCGTGGGCCGAAAAACTCAGAGCTGCTGTTTCGCTGCGTCGTGATACGCTGAAGCTGGAGTCGCAGTCCGATTCCTGGCGCGTCGTGCATTCGGAATCCGACGGCCTGTCCGGCATTGTGATCGATCGCTTCGGTGATGTGCTTTCGGCTGAGACGTTCGGGCTCGGCATGTATCAACGTGCCAGCCTGTTGTTGCCGATGCTGGCGAAACAGATGGGGCTGAATCACTGGCTGGTACGGACCAGTCCGCAGTTTCTGTCGCAGGAAGGCTGCGACCCACCGCCGTTGATGTCAGAAGGCTGTCCGTCGCAGGTGGTGATTTCAGAACACGGCACACGTTTCCGCGTTCGCTTCGAAGGCGGCCATAAGACCGGATTCTTTTGCGATCAGCGTGAAAACCGCAAAAAGCTGGCGGAGTTCTGTCAGGGGAAAAGTGTGCTGGACCTGTGCTGTTACACGGGCGGATTTTCCGTGCAGGCAAAAGTTCTGGGCAAAGCCGACGAAGTCACTGGTATCGACCTTGATGAAGAACCGCTCAAGCTGGCTCGCGAGAACGCGAACCTCAATCAGGCCCGCGCGAAGTTCGTGCAGTCCGATGCGTTCAGCTATATGCGGGAGATGCTGCGAAACGGTAAACAGTACGATGTCGTCGTGCTTGATCCGCCGAAACTGATTCGCACGCGCGTGGAAATTGAAGAGGGGACTCGCAAACATTTCGCCATGAATCGCCTGGCGATGCGACTTGTCAAACCCGGCGGTCTACTGCTGAGCTGCACCTGCGCCGGGTTGTTGCCGGAATCAGAATTCCTGCAACTCCTCGTGTCAGCGTCGAAGTCACAGGGCGAGGATCTGGATCCGAATGGCTCCAGCAGGATTTTCAGTCAGTCAAGAACACTGCAGATCTTCGCCCGCACCGGCGCCGCGCCGGATCATCCGGTGATTTCGACCTGCATGGAAACGGACTATTTGAAGGCCGTCTGGATGATCGTGAATTAGCTTATCAGCCGCAGTGCGTTAGCACCCGGTTTTCCAGGTAATTCTGCGTGAACCGGACGCTAATGCGTTCCGGCTGATAGAAGAGATTGACCACGCACCGTCGCATTGTCGAACGTCTGTCAAGGCACAATACCCATTGCTTCGACAGCGTTTCATGGCCATGCGACGGACATGAATGTCCATCCTACATAAGATCGTTCCGCCATCGCACACAAAACTTGATTCACCTGCAATCTGATTTGAAGAGTCAGCAAAGCTAATCCGGCAACTCTTTACCCTTCGTTTCCGGTCCCAGCCAGATAACAAACACACCGATCAGATAAATCGACGCCATTGCCGATCCAGCCTTGGGGAAACTGTTGCCGAAAAAGATCATCAGGTTCGTCATCTGCAGCCCGCCGACCGCTGCGAGAATGCGTCCAAAGTTGAATGAGAATCCCTGTCCTGTGGCGCGGACGGAGGTTGGAAACAGCTCGGGAAAATACAGCGGGAAGAATCCGTAGAACGACGCTGTGACGCCCCCCGCGAGTACTGCCATCACGAGAAACTGAGTGCCAAACGAATTGTTCATCTGAAAAAAGCAGATAGCCATTGCAAACGAACCAAGGCAGAGAAACATGTAGGTCAGTCGACGGCCGAAGCGTCCGGCTGCCATCGCCGCCATGATCGTTGCAAAGATGGCTCCAATCGCAGTTGCTCCCTGAGTCAATGCACTCGCGTAGGTCTTTTTTCCAGCGGCATCCAACTGCCATGACTCAGCCCAGTTGGAACTCCATGGGAGATCTGCCGCCCAGCTCGGTGCGCGTTGGATGGTTCCCCAGGTCCCCAACAATGCGATGCCTGCCAGCGTGGCTCCAAGCAGCATTCTCCCAAGGACTTTTGACTGAGATCCCGCAGACAGGGAACCACCAGCAACAGCACGGGACAAGTACTGCCGAACCGGAAACAGGAATCCACACAGAGCGATGAGCATCCCAACGATTGTGATCAGAGTTGCCTGTGTTTTCGAAAGACCAGCAGCAGCACCGGCAGGGGACCAGGCCCAGATGATGCCTATCGCACATCCGCAACCGATCAAAACACCGAACAAGTCCGCCGTATTCCAGTTGGAAGTGTTCCCGCTGGCCTTTTCTTCTTGCCACTTCGAGGACTCCGGCACGAACAGGCGAATAAAGAAAATAAGCAACGCTGGAAAAGCACCACTGATCATCAGAAATCGCCATGCAGAGTTCTGAAGCAGATTGGTCGTTGTTGCCTGAGAGACGCCGATCGAAACGAGTGCGGATTCGACGCTGCCAATGACCTGAGTCAGCCCGAGGCTCAACATTGCAACGAGCAGAAAGCCCACGTTGGATGCGGCACCGATCAGGCCGGCTATGAATGCCCGTGACTTCCCCGGCCAGATTTCGTTCACAAGGGCGACTCCCAGCGACCATTCTCCCCCCATCCCCAGCGATGCGATAAATCGCAGAATGGCAATGTGCCAGGCTTCCGTCGCAAATCCGCACAGGCCGGTCAGCACGGCATAGGTGAAGATGCTCAGCGACATCGCTCGGACTCGACCGATCTTGTCACCCAGCCAGCCAAACAACACACCGCCACTCGCAGCCCCGACGAGAAACACGGCCATGATGACGCCAAACCAACGATCCGCATCGGCCGGGTCAACTCCAGCCCCCAGCAAATCCTTGAGAGCTGGTTTGCCGATCAGGGGAAAAAGCCCCATTTCAAAACCGTCAAACATCCAGCCCAGCAAGGCTGCGGCGAGCGTGGCGTATTGTGCCCCTCGGCTGGCCGTCGGCGTATCGGTGGATTTAGGCATCGGCACAGGATTCCAGATTAGGTCATAAGGCGGTCAGTTAAGTTCCTCAACCGCTTCTACACAATTGCTGCCCGTGAGGCAATTCATCGCCGATTTTCGCCGCCGGAAGGGTGCAGTTTGCAATTTCGGCAGATCACGCTTGCCGAGCAGGACTTCGCGGCCACACAGCGACCAGCGACGAGTCGCGGTCGAAAGGACGGCCACGCGGCCACGTGGCGACGTGGACCAGATGTGCGACCCATGGCGGTTCGCCTTGCGGCCAGGTAAAAATACTTTCCGGCAGAAAGGATCTACTTTAACAACTATCCGCGACTGCACCCAGATCGCTGCTCGTATCCTGTTTTTTTCTCCGCCCGATTCGATGCGTCAACGCGAACGATGAAAGTCACTGTCACTGCAGGATCTCATGCACGACGCGGCCCTTGACGTCGGTGAGACGGAAATCGCGACCGCTGTTGCGATAGGTCAGTCGTGTGTGGTCGAGGCCACATTGATGCAGCAGCGTGGCGTGCAGGTCATGGAAGTCGCAGACGTTTTCCACCGCATGGACACCAAACTCGTCCGTCGCACCGTACGTTGTTCCGCCTTTCATGCCTCCGCCAGCAACGAAGACGGAAAATCCTTCCGGATGATGATCGCGACCGTCCGGTCCCGGAGCATGAGGTGTCCGGCCAAATTCGCCTGCCCAGAGAATCAGCGTACTGTCCAGCATCCCGCGCTGTTTCAAATCCTTCATCAACGCCGCCACAGCGCGGTCGGTTTGCCGGGCGTTCTTTTCGTGTCCGGCTTTCAGGCCACCATGCTGATCCCACGTTCCGTTCGAAAGCCCGTAAGGACAATTGATCTGCACAAAACGCACGCCGGATTCCACCAGCCGTCGCGCCCGCAGACATTGTCGCGCGTAAAGCCGCGTGTTCTGGTCGGGATCGTCGAGCCCATACAGTTCACGAGTGGATTTTGTTTCCTGTGACTCGTCGAGTACATCAGGCACCAGCGTTTGCATACGGGCGGCAAGTTCATAATTCCGAATGGCACTTTCGACCGCATCGTTGCCGCCGAGACTGGTTGAAAACTCCGAATCCTGCTGGCGAAGCAGATTCAGCTTTGCGCGCTGAAGCTCAGGCGATCCTGCGGCAAGCAGATTATCCAGCGGGGCACCATCGGCTTTCAGGATGGTCGCTTCAAAGCTGGCGGGCAGAAATCCGCTGCCGAAGGCTTCGAGACCTCCCACCGGAACGTGGCCGAAACTCAGCACCACATATCCCGGCAGATTTTCTGATTCATTCCCCAGCCCGTAACTCACCCACGATCCGAAACTTGGTCGTCCCGCACGATTGTTTCCGGTATGCAGCAGCAGTACACCGGTCGCATGAATCGGCAGATCCGCTTTCATCGATCGAATCACAGCAATGTCATCGGCACACGAAGCGATGTGCGGAAACAGCTCACTGATCCACATGCCGCTGTCGCCGTACTGATCAAACTTCCAGGGACTCTTCACCCATTTGCGCGTCGCATCACCGCTCCATGCTTCGCCTTCATGCGCCGCCAATGCCGGTTTTGGATCGAATGTATCGACGTGCGAAACTCCGCCGTCCATGAACAGAAAAATGACATTCTTCGCCGGGCCTGAAAAATAAGCCTGCGATTCTGTCGCGCCGAACCCGCGTTCCTGGCTCAGCGCTGACCACGCCAGCATCCCAAACCCCGTTGCGCTGGACTGCAGTAACTGCCGACGGCTGAGCGGTGCCGGGGCTCGACCGGGGCAGCGGGAATGATGACGGGAATTCTGTGGCATGGTTATGGGATAAAGATGAACTCTTTGAAGTTGAAAACTGCGTGCGCGGCATCTTTCCAGATGGATCGGTTTGTCAGAAGATCTGCGGCGCTCACGTTATGAATTCGGGAGAGATCAGTGATGGTCTGTTCAAACCGCTGAAGTTCCGACGACGACGGCAAGCGACCAAATGCAGACATAAACATCCGCGTCAGCCGCTCAGCGACATCCATGCTATCATCCGCGACGAGTGATTCCGACCAGCGATCTGCCATCGCCAGCACGAATGGATCATTCAGCAGCGCCAGACTTTGAGCAGGCACGTTCGATGCATCGCGACGTCCCTGAGCGATCTTGCCGCCTGGCAGATTGAAGGCGCTCAGAAACTGAGCGGCTTCCATCAATTGAAACTTGATGTAAATACTGCGCCGCCCGTCACCATCAAGCGGCCCTATGTACAATCGCTTTTCCGTGTCCGCCGTCGCTCGGTATGGATGAACGCTTTGCCCGTACATGGTGTTGTCCAGCCGTCCGGAGACCGCCAGAATACTGTCTCGAATCACTTCCGCCTCCGCCCGCCGCGCGGGATACCATGAGAGCAGGAGATTGTCCGGATCTTTTTCACGACTGTCCGCCAACGGTGCGGCTGCCGACTGAAACGCTCGACTGAGTACCAGTGACCGAATCAACTTCTTCATCGACCATTGATCGCTGACAAACTGCGTGGCAAGATGATCGAGCAGTTCCGGATGCGAAGGCAGTTCGCCGACATGTCCAAAATCGTCCGGCGTGCGGACAAGGCCGTTCCCGAAAATCCAGTACCAGATCCGATTGACCATCACTCGCGATGTCAGCGGGTTGTCGGTTCCGACAATGGCTTCGGCGACCAAAGCTCGCCCACTGCCTCCGGCTGATGTCGGTGCAATCGATTGCAGATAGACGTTTGCGATATAAGTCTCCTGACTCACATCATTCCCATCACTCACATCATTCCCATCTCGCGATTCACTTGTGTGCGTCCGTGACACTGCTTCAAGATACCGCCTTTCAACCACATCGCCGGGCTTCGTGTATTCCCCGCGTGTCAGGACCGGCTGATCAAACCCCGGCCCTTCATCGGCCATTCCGGGCATCGTCCGTGGCGGCGTGATCTGATTTGCTTCCACTTCCCGATACTTCGCGATCAGTCGCGCCAGTTGTGGCGTCGAGTCCACTCGATTGGACAGCACGCCTTTGGCCAGCAGCCATTCAAGCCAGCGAACATCGTCGTTCGTTGCGGTGAACGATTCGAACCTGGCAACTGCGTTCGCAGCAATCGCAGCATATCGCCCAGCCGCTTGATCCAGTGACTGCACGGCGTCGCCATTGTAGAGCCCGGCCAAAAAAGTGGCCTCGTCGCGCGGCGGTTCGGCTCCGTCGTGAGCCACCACACGTCGCACGCCCCACCATGTCCGAGGATTCTTTGCGTGGTCGTTGAATGGCAGACGTTGGTTCTCTGTATCCTTGCTGAGCGTACCCAGAGGATCAGGAAATTTCGGGTTGTCCCAGAACGTCAGCAGCTCTGCGTATGGATGCAGTGGCTGAGTGCCTTCCTGAAAATCGACGGTGATCCACGACCAGTCCGGATGATGAATCGAATGTTGATTCGTGTAGTTCAACTGGCAATTGTTGAAGACCAGTCGCGCCAGACTAAATCCGCCGCCCATGACTTCAAAACTCACCTTACCGTGAGTCCGCTGAATCGGAGGCGACCGAAACGCTCCGTTCAATTTGTCCGACAGGCGAAACGTATAGACGCCGGCCGACAACACATGCCGGATCGCCGATTCACCTTCGGTCGCAACGCTGAA
>JAYTAK010000347.1:0-4337 GCA_043737515.1 Candidatus Kuenenia sp.
GGCGTCAGCCCTCCGTGCAGAATTCGAAAAACACGGAGGGCTGACGCCCAGCCGCTCGCCTGTGCAGCTTTCAGCTGTCCGCCTCGTGGGTGTCGCAGCCGCATCACGGCACCGTGATCACCGCTTCGGCCCATTCGACAAATTCCATGCCGTCGCTGGCAATGTCAGCAGTCACCACGAACTGTCCGCTGTTTGATGAAACCGTGACGGGCATCGTGACAACTCCCGACTGTCGCGGTGCCAGATTCAGTTTGAAGTTCGGCTTAGCCAGCTTCCAGTCGTCGGGGACATGCGGAGTCACCGTGAAGGATCGCTCGACGGGAGAATGGTTGGTGATTCGCATTTCAAGGTCCAGCGCCGCGCCGGTCGCGATCGTGGCACCGTGCGGATAGAGCATGGCCCATTGTTCGTCGATCCCGTAGTTCGGGTCGTCCCAGGGAAAGAGTTCCCGCAGCATGGCGATCCGCTCGCGGTAGCGAGTTTCCATGTAGTCGAGTTCGGCGGCGGTGAATGAGAAGACGAACTGAATATGTTCGTTGACCAGCCAGAACGGTTTGTCGATGGCTCGGAGTTTCTTCAGGCAGAGCAGGTATCCGGTGTCGTCGTGCAGCAGATTGCGGTTCTGCACGCAGTAGTCGTCGAAGCCGGACGGAGCGAAGGAATCTCCGATAAAGAAGATCGGCTTCTGATCGGCCTTCTCGGAGAACAGTCCGCCGTGATACCAGGTTTGCCCAGGGAAGAAATGAAACGTCAACTGGAACTCGTGCCATTTGAGCTGATGGCCGTCCGGGACAATTTTGATGTCTTTGATCGGATTCGCCGTCATCGCGGGCAGGTGGTATGCCTCCGGCCTGGCCAGCAGGTCCGCGTATTCTTTCAAGGCGTAGACCGGACACTGAAAGACCTCGGCGGCAGCCTGGACTATGTCCGTATGATCGTCGTGATAATGCGTCACGAAGATGCCTTCGACTCTTTTGATGACGCCCTGTGCGATGAGCTGCTTCACGTCGTCGATGACGCGCTGATAGCCGCAGTCGAGCATGAATGCGTTGCCGGTGTCGGAGATCAGGAGCCGGCTGGTTGAGTTCTCAAAGACCCACGACGGCGTCTGCTCGTGGTGTGAATAGGGCATCAGTTCGATGTCGGCTCCCTTGCCAAGGACTCGTTCGCCGCACAGCTTCATGCGGTCTTCCTTAAAGTACCAGTGCAGGGCGTTCGTGGAGAGATAGTTGCGATAGACCGCCTGAACTCGCTGTGTCAGTCGCGCGATGGCTTGTTGCGGATCGTCGATGACCGGGCCGCGGGCCGGTATGATCTGGTCGGGCTTTTCGTCGGCGATCTTCCGGAGGCTGGCGACCAGGCCGGCAAGACGTGATCCGAAGCCGTGGTAGCCTCGGATCTGAGCCTCCGCGATGTCGTCCTGAAAACTGTAGAGATCCAGTATCTGACCATCGCCGTAAATCAGATCGCCGGTGAATGCGATCTTCTTTCCGTCAACGTCTGTGACCCAGGAAACCGAGCCGCGCGTGAATCCGGGCGTTTCAACGGCTCGCAGCGTGATGCCCTGCCATTCGATTGTGTCGCCGTCGTTGACCCATCGCTCGACGGGAACGGCGGCTGGCAGAATTTTTGTGGTCTGCTGTGCGTAGTCATGAAACCGCCCCGTGGCGAATTCCTTCCAGAAGTCGCCGGGCTGTTCCAGCGCGAATCGTTCCCGGTTGGGGGCGATGACTTTTGTCCCGGCGTCGATCAGCGGTTTGGCTTTCCAGACTATATCCCGGCGACCGTGGGCGAGCAGCACGTAGTCAATGGCGACCGCATTGTCTGGCTTCCAGCCGTACACGGCGAGTCGGCTGCCGTTTGCTTCGAGAAGTACGCCGTTCACGGGTCCGGGATCAACGGACATCCTGACGTCTGCGGATGCAGCGGTCGTCAGAACTCCGAGTGCGAATACGACAGCGGTGGACAGGGCAGCGATTACATTCATGATGAACCTCGAAATACGCCGTGACAGGGCAACGCCGGGCAATCTGTGGCAACAGTGTGGCAGAATTCATTTCGGATCGCCAACGGATCTGGAACCGCTAATGGATGCCGATGAATCACCAAGATGGCCAATTCGGGAAACAGCGCGATTCGTAGGGTGGGACCAGCGACAGCGCAGGCGCACCATTTGATTGACGATTGGTGGGCCGGCGCGGCTTGCCAGCCACTGGTCCCACCCTACATTCTGTGTCGTCCAGCGAATTGGCCAGCCGTGGCTGGTCTGCCGCTTCGCTTTCAGTTCCGCGACGACGCAGGTAGATTGCGTCAATGGCTTGACGCTTGGCGCGGGCTTCGCCCGCAACCCAATTAGCCCTAGGGCGCTAGCCCCGGTTATGTGACGCACGAACCGGGGGCTAGCGCCCTGCGGCTGATCGCGATAAATCTTCTCAGTAAAACAAAACTCTCAACGTTTGCTGAACAGAGAATTTCCCGTTCCATTGACACCGCAGGCTGCGAGACGCGACTCCTATGCAACGTACTCATTGCTTTCTTGTGTCTCTCATCCTTCCGTGTTCGATCTTGATGTCGTCAGCGGCAGACGGGGCGGAGTCGCCGCCTAATGTCGTCTACATCATGGCGGACGAACTTGGATACTTCGAGCCGGGCTTCAATGGCGGGACGAATATCCAGACGCCAAACCTCGATCGCATGGCGGCGGAAGGAATGCGGTTCAGGAACATCTTTGCCGGGTCGTCAGTGTGTGCTCCGACTCGCTGCTGTCTGATGACCGGCAAGCACAGCGGGCATACGTCGGTGCGAGTCAATGGCGGCGGGACTTCGCTGCGCGCCGACGAAACGACAATCGCGTCGATGCTCAAGCCGCTCGGATACGCGACAGGCGGGTTCGGCAAATGGGGCTGCGGCGGACGTGATTCCACCGGCGTGCCCGAGCAGCATGGCTTCGATGTCTTCTTCGGTTATTACGACCAGGTTCACGCCCACACCTATTATCCGCCGTATCTGATTCGCAACAGCGAGGAAGTGCCGCTGGCCGGCAACAACGGCGGCTCCCAGGGACAGACGTATTCGCATTACCTGATTCACGATGCGGCGATGACGTTCATCCGCGAGCACAGCAGCAAGCAGGAACCGTTCTTCGCGTATCTGCCTTACACGCCGCCGCACGGCAACTTCGACATCCCGGACTCCGACCCGGCATGGGCGATCTACAAAGACCAACCGTGGCCAGAGAACGCGCGCCGATACGCCGCGATGGTCAGCATGGTCGATCGGCAAGTCGGCGAAGTGCTGGCGCTGCTGAAGGAGCTGGGCGTCGAGCAGAACACGCTGGTCATGTTCAGCGGCGACAACGGCGGGGCGGATTATTTCACATCGCCCGAGCATCCGCGCGGCGTGCATTCCGCGAACAGGAATCCTCAGACCGGCGTGGAATATCGCGGCCACAAAGGACAGCTCTACGAGGGCGGCCTGCGAGTCCCGTTCATCGCGCGCTGGCCGGGCAGGATCGCCGCGGGCAGCGTGAGCGAGCATCTCGGCTACTTCCCTGACTTGCTGCCGACCATCGCCGAAGCGACAGGAGCCAAAGCGCCTGCCGATGTGGATGGCCTCTCGATTCTGCCGACGCTGATCGGTGAAAACGCTGCGGGACACGCTCAGCGGCAACACGACTTCCTCTACTGGGAGATCGGCGGAGCGACCGCCATTCGCCAGGGAAACTGGCGCGCCGTGCGACCGAAGCCGGCCTTGAAGTGGGAGCTGTATGACCTCGCCGCCGATCCGAGTGAATCGCAGGACCTCGCCCCCGCGAACCCGGACATCGTCGCCCGGCTCGACGCGCTCGCTAAGAAATCGCACATTCCCGCTATCGAAGGCACGTTCACTCGCACGGACCGCCACGAACGCGACCGCCGCGCGAAGACCGGCCAGCAGGACAATCCCAACGCCCCCGACCCGCTGACCGGAAAAAGTCGAACGCCAAAGCGGCCATGATGCCGACGAAGGACATTGCCACATTCGGCTGGAAAGCCCAGCGTGCGGCAGGGCAGAATGATGGAGGCAGAATGATGAGGGGAGAATGATCTTGGAGGCAGGAAATGAGTCATGGAGTTTGTCCCTCTCGTGCTACCTGGATCGTCCGGCCTCCATTGTTCTGCCTCATCTCGGCAGAGTTGTAATCTCGATGTCGTGGTGATGGAGGTTGGTGAAGTCTTGCTCCGAGGCTTTGACAGAGAACTTGGCGCGGGCTTCGCCCGCAACCCAATTGACGCCCCGGCGGAGCTTGCCTCCGTCGAGCGCGGATCATGACCAGCCATCACCCGGAATCGGCACCT
>JAYTAK010000348.1:0-10001 GCA_043737515.1 Candidatus Kuenenia sp.
GCTGCGATGAGGAAACTCATCACCATCCTCAACTCCATGGTTCGCACAGACCAACTCTGGCGGGAGCCAGCGATCAGTTAACGAAAAACGGCGTCCTGGTGATTACACACCAGAACGCCGACAGAGCGTCATCGACGCACCGAAACAGCTGGCTATCCCTCGTGTGGTTGCGTCCCCGCTGTTTTGAATGCAAACCGAGCCGCACTCCGTTTCGCCAGCCATGGCCATAGTACTCAATCGACTCTTCCAATTCAACACACCATCGAACACTGAAACCCATGCCTCAAAAAATCCAACACCCCTGTCGACGCACAATGCACAAAAATCGAATTCGAAAATCTTTTTTCGAATCTGTCATTGACGTTATTCAAGACCGTTGCTGCCACGGTCGCCGGGGGGGTCGCCACCTCGGTACGCCGCCCGCACGGACCGCGCGGAGAAGGCCCAGCTCCCACCCCGAAGGACCCGGTCCGCAGCCGAGTCGCCACGATCAGAAAAAGGATCGACTAAGGGATCACTAGAGTATTCTCGGCCTGTGTGGTCACGGCACCATTCCCAGACATTTCCCAGCATGTCATACAGGCCCCACCTGTTTGCACGTAATTTGCCAACGTCGTGGGTCGTGTCGTCCGAGTTCTTGCGGTACCAGGCAATCTCCTGCAACGGACCATCACCGGCGTACCTCGCTGTCTCCGTTCCTGCTCGGCATGCGTACTCCCACTCCGCCTCCGTCGGAAGCGACAACTCCAGGCCAACACAACGCTCATTGATCCGCGACAAATACTCCTGGCAGGCATCCCAACTCACTCGCTCAACTGGACGAAGCGGACCCTTGAAGTGGCTCGGATTCTCATCCATAACCGCCTCCCACAACAATTGTGTGCAGGGCGTATCGAACACCCAGTATCCCCGGCTGAGCGTCACCAGATGCCTTGGCGTCTCTGGATAGCCTTCGGATTTCGGCTTCTCTGCCGAGCCCATCAAAAATGCCCCCGGCGGAATCCACCGCATCCGCTGGCGAGCCTCGCCGATCACGAATTCGACCCACGGTCCTATACTGTCCCGACCCCACCGGTCCGCCCATTCCGGCGGTGTACCGTCTTTCCAAAACGAATCCGCAGCTGCGTCATCCGCTGGCCAGTCGTCAAATGAGTCCACCATAATCTCGGGATTCGTCAACCTCACAACAGCCAGTGGCGAACTCCGCTCCAGGACTTCACCTCGCCGCCGATATTCCAGCCGATCCCCAACCAGGGAAACTCGAATCGTCTGCAGCGGCCCACCGTCGACGCCAGCCAGAGCCGGGTCGTAACCTGGGGGCACCGCCTCGTCGGGACAGAACCGGTTCCAAAGGACATGCAGTTCCGGGGCCGCCTCCCAGGCTTCCGGCGTTAATTGCGTCGCCGCCTTGTAGAAAAAATCGGCACCAAATTCCGTCGCTCCCGTGCCGATTCGTTGAAACCAAAGTCGCGAACCAGCCATTCGATCTTCGGCTCCCAGCCCGGCTGCGTGCTTTCCAAGGCGAAGCACTTCCAGACAGCCGACGCCCGCATACTCTTCACGATGACCCGCTTCGATCAAAGCCCATGCCTCCTGGTTTAGCTCATCCCGCAGCAGGGCCTCACGAAACTCAACTGTCTGCTCCTGTGACAATGCTGCTGCCGAACAGTGCATCGTGCCATGGCACTTTTGCCAGACTCTTGCTTCCAGTCCAGGATCCCGGCGTCCAGCGGGCAGCAGTTTCCGGACTGCCCGCAACAATCGCGGCTCGATGCGAACTGCCGCGGAAAGCAAAGCCAGAATTCGCTCACAGGTCTCGACTGTGACTGCATCCGTCGGCTTTCCGCTATGGCCGCTGTAACGTTCCCATGGGATGAGTGTCCATAGCCGTGCCAGCCGTTGCGGAACTGCATCCGGTCGACACGGGACCACAGCCAAAGCAGCACATTCCTGATCCTGCAGCTTTTTTCCCATCCGCATCCAGCGTCGCTCAGCCGCCGGGAAGTTGGCATCCTGCATTGAACCGAGGTCACTCAGAGCAAGGACAGTGGCTCCTGGTCGCGGACGGAGTTCTTCGCCGCGCTGATCGTCCGGCCATTGAATGACCGGTATTTCGGCACCCTCGTGTAGCACACAGATCGTTCCCCCGCCTTTGGGTAACAGCCGTTTGATGGCCTGGCCGACGATCTTCTGATCCCGCCAATACGGAACCAGGTACCGGGCCCGATCGATGACGACGTGCAGATCCTGCCCCCAACTCCGCCGGTTCAGCCGCGGAAACTGGGTGAGTTGTCGACCACGGCTGAGTTCGTACACAACGCGGTCCACGTCGATCCGGCTGCCGGGACGCGTCAGGTCTGTTACCTGACGCAATCGAGTCAGGATTTCCGGCTGAGTGGCCAGCGGATCAAACCGCGAGAGCGTGACTTCAAACTGGTTGCTCAGGCGATTGCTGTCATCCGCCTCCGGCAGCGGCGTTGGGATAACTTTTCGAGCTCGGAACTCCTGAGCACGCCACCACGGCACGGGCGGACGCGGAGCGAGCTTCAGCTCGGAGTCAATCGGATCAGAGGCTTCCTCTGGCTCAATCAATTCCGGCTGTTGAGGCTCCGGCAGTGCCACGATGCGTTGAAAACCCAGACGCCTGGCAAGATCTGCCACCACGGCATCTTCGCTGGCCATTGCGAGCAGCAGATCCGCCCGCCCCGTCAATGGTCGCCGACTCATGCCGATCCCCCGGAGTGCTTCTTTAAGGTGTACTTTGCGATGTTCTTCAACAGGTTCTCCGCAGTGTCCACTTTCTGATCCACCAGCTTTTGAACGGCTCGGAGGAGATCCAGAAATTCGGCCTGTCCCGGTTTCGGCGGCGATGTGGTGCGCCGATCCTCAATCAGGAGCATCGCCGCGTCTGACAGCAATTCATCTGAGATTTTTGGAAAGTGCTCCTTCCCACGCTGGACCAGCAGTTGCCGTAATTCGTCTTCGCCTTCAGGCAGCGAAATGTGCAGCACCAGACAACGCCGGAGAAACGCGTCCGGCAGAACCCGTTCCTCGTTGGTTGTGACAATCACCAGCGGTGCCGGATCGTGCATCGCCACAGCCGGGCAGCCCTGCGGCGTGAACCGCCCGGAGCCCAATGCTTCCAACAGCCCATTCGGCAGATCGCTGTCCGCCTTATCGATCTCGTCGATAAGTACGACGCGTCCGTTGTCCGGGTCGATACCTTCGTCCACGGGCGGAACGGAAAAACCATGCTTCTCGGCGTGTCCCTTCGCACCCTTCCAGTCGAATCCCCACCACAGCGGCCCCGGCTCCACAAACCGTGTCACATGCAGCTTTTCTTCAAGCTCTGCCGCAGTCAGCCTGAGGACTCCACAGACCTGCGCCTCTGCAAGACGTCGCACGGAGTCAAAGTGCCACAGCAGATCGGTCGATTCAGTTCGGGCATTCACGACGCTGCAGATCAGCGGACGTCCCAGCGCCTTCGCCGTTGCTGCTGCAAGCTGAGTCTTGCCGACGCCAGGCTCACCACGCACCAGTAACGGCCGGCCAGCTGCCAGAGCCGACTTCACCGCCAGACGGCTGTCGTCGTCAAAGACGTGGACCTGTTCCGGAATTCCCGGTTCACAGACCAGCCGCACGGGCTCGTCACTATCGAGTCGTGCGAATGGATTCTTCGATTGTTTGTTGCTCAATGTTTACCCTCGTTCTTGAAGCGGTCCTTCAGGATCTGCAAGACAACTTCTTCGGCAACCTTGGTCGTTGCTCGGCGGTGCAGTTCAAAGAACACGATCTCTGGAATCTCATGTCTGACACGCGCCAGCAAGTCACCGAGCGTCTTCCGATACCCAGCATTCTTTGGCAGGTTGACAACACAGTAGAATCGGCGCCTCTTGCGAGTCCGGAATGCTTTGACCTGAACCCTTAACCGGTCTGTCCAGGCCATAATCCGTTTCCGGACATCAGGCTCATCGTCGATTTCGTCATCGAGCGCGACGCTCAACTGCTCAGCCAGGTCTCGAAAGATCTCACAGACGAATGCGTCCGGGTTCGGGTTGCCGACAGCACAGTCGACGAACCGCAGCAGGCCTTCTCCGACAATCCGGCCTTCATCATTCCGCGAGAATCCGGCTTTGCGACCGTCAGCAGACGCCGCCGCAAGTTCTGCCCCGATCTCAAGTGCGACCGCTTCCTCGATGATGGCCCCACCGTGTCCGGACATCCTCGCGGCCACTACGGCTTTGACACCGGGATGGATGCACAACGGCAGCAGCAGATCCTGCAGCTCTGTCAGGACGGAGAGGTCTTCGGTATTTCGCTCGGCATCAGTCCGCATGGCATCGAATTCCGCCACGATCAGACTGATGGACTCGACATCGAAGCCTTCTGCTGAGCAGTGCTTTCGGATGAAAGCATCGATTGCAGTGTACAGCGTCGCTCGTTCAGAATCAGCCGCAAATCCAAGAAGCTTCGCGACTTGTGAACGGCGTCTTTCACTGCTGAGTTTTTTGAAAGTGTCCGCGAACCACTCGACAGTCGCCTGACGCCATTCGTCCATTGAAGGCGCAGCGGTCTCCGCGGACAAATCCGCCCTCAAAGCCGAACTGGTCGCGACTGACTCCGGCGTATACGCCAGAATGACGTTCGCCAGCCGTTCCTGCTGCGAAGGGATGAAATAGCGAGTCGCGCCTGACAACTCGATTGGGATCAGTTCATGGCCGGATCGGTCTACCAGGACCGGAATAAATTTCTCGTTGTTAGTCGCCGCCTGATAAAGCTCGTGCGTCACGATGCAGCCTTCCCAGTTGACTCCAAGTCCGGTGCCGGGCTTCTCTTTTCCGTCAAACCGACGGCGATACGTCTCGTCAATAAACAACAGCACCCAGTCCGCGGCTGCAATCTGGTTCTTCATCCATCGAGGCCATTGCTCCTTTGGCCCGGCAGGCGACTTGACGTCTGTATCAATGACAACGGTCAATCCCGCGGTTCGCAGGTACTCAACAAAGGACTGAACCCGTTGCGTGTGCTCAGCAGACGAGTGAGCGTAACTCACAAACACACTGGGCATGATAACCTCTCTGTCAGTGCTTGATCTGGCAGCCACACCGCGTGGCCAGCGTCCCTTGATCCTCCAAAAAGTTTGCGCCACCAGCGAAAGCTTTTCGTTGGGTGTGCAGCGTATCCCAATGACCAGATACAGGCGTCAGGAAACTCTTCGCCAAGCCAGTGTGGCCAGGAAGTCGACTGGTCGTTGCCATGTCGCCAGGTGGAAAATGCGTCACCACCCAACCCGTGAAGAAAGACAACGTCTGCCAATCGCTCGTTGTTCTCTTGACCTGAAATCCTATGGAGCGTGCTCATATGTCGTTATCTGTACGATTTTCAAAGACACGCCCCAAGTGCGTGTAGTCTCGGCATCCGACTCATTTGAGCAGTCTACCACCGACCAGGCAGAAAATCGATCGTCCTCTCCAGCGAGTTGGCACGCGGGTGCAGTCGCCGATGTCGGTAGGTCCTGGTTGCCGAGCAGGACTTCGCGGCCACGCCGCGACCAGCGGCGAGTCGCGGTCGAAAGGACGGCCATACGACGACGTGGAGCGGATATGCGCCCCATGGCGGTTCGCTTTACGGCGAAAGTCCAGTCCGGCAGAAATGACCCGCGACGGTCGGTGCCATGTACCAGGAAGTGTGTGTATAAACTCACTGACCAATCTGCGGATTCGACCTTTGGTCCAGCCAGCGTTTGAATGATGTTTGACTTTCACCGGAAGTCTGGCCGACAAGCAGATTTTCCACGCTGATATCTTCGTCGAGATCTGGCCAATGAATTCCGCGTCCGTTGCCGATCAGCCGCCAATGATTTCGCTCCACGGATGTTCCATGCGAAAGACGAGGATACCACGCCACCGGAACGGAAATCATTCGACCATCGGACAAATTGACTGCCAGGACATCATCGCTGATGTTTGCATCTGTGGCCTGCGGCAATTGAGTTTCAACCCTTGAAGAATTCATTCCAGCTCGCCTGTAGTTTGTGTTGATGTTCGATAATCAGTGCTTCGATTCGGTTCATCTCGTTTGGGGAAAAACCATGGCTGCGTGCAAGTCGGATGGGATCAATCCAGAATTTCGCCTCAAAATTGTCTCGTTCAACATGCACATGCGGCGGCTCGTCTCGATCGCCAGCATAAAAGTAGAATCGGTAGGGACCGCTTTGGAATACTGTGGGCATCGCTTCATGCTATGATCATACGCCTCTATCTGCAACACCATACGACGTAACCGGGTTTTGATCATCGAATTGAGAGTTTCTCCGGCTGTATTGCCGCCATGCATATCGAAACCCGCTCGTGCCGTGAAATCGCCGGGATCAGCCACGCCATCGTCGATGCGGTCATTTTCGCGATCGGCTACGACATCGTTCGGGAGGTTTTGGTGTGATTTCTCCGGGCAGATCCACCGAAAGCAAGCCCATTTGAGGAGATCTGAATTGAGAGCATAAATGAGTCCAATGGCGGTGGCATTTGCAACCGTGATCGCGGTCGGTATCGTGTGTATGTGCAACGCAGGTTTTTACTCATGCATCCGATGTCGGGGAGTGACCAGACACAAACCGACCTTCCCCAGGATTTGTCCGTTCAGCACGAAGGCAAACCATGACGGGTCACACCGATTCCTACGTCTTTAAGCACGCTGAATCAGCGGCGGAATTTGAACAGATTCACGCGATGAACTACGCAACGTTTGTCCGCGAGATTCCACAGCACCAGGATTCGGGGGATGGACGCCTGGTCGATAAGTTTCACGACAGGAATCTGTACTTTATTGCACTGCGGGGCGATCGAGTGGTCGGGATGCTGGCTCTCAATGATCAGCCGCCTTTCTCTATAACCAGTCGCCTGCCGGATCCCTCGATTCTGACTGCCCCCGAACTGCGTCCACTGGAAGTCAGACTGCTGGCGGTCTTGCCGGAAGAACGTGCCGGCGTTGTCTTCACCGGTCTCGCATGGTCCGTGTTGCAGCATGTTCGCTGCAGCGGCCACACGCATCTGTTTATTTCGGGATTTGAAAATCGCCTGCCTCTGTATAAAGGACTGGGCTTTCAGGCGCTGGGGCCAGCTGTGGGTCCGGAGGGATCCCGTTTCGTGCCAATGTGCCTGCCCGTGACACGGATGGAGGAACTGCATACGAGCACTTCACGCCGCTGGTCTGCACGACGCGAAGGATTGGCAGGAGAAGCCATACCATGACCGATATTTCGCTGCTGCCCGGGCCTGTTTCGCTGTCGGCCGCTGTACGAACTGCACTGCAAAAGCCACTGCTGTATCATCGCAGCGATGAGTTCCTTTCGCTTTTTGACGCTGTCCGTCGACAACTCGCCGCACTGGCTGGTGGTCGCGAGGTAGCTCTGTTCCCAGGCAGCGGCACTGTGGCCAACGATGTCATCGCTGCCACACTCGCTGCCGCAGGATCGCTTCGCGGACTGATTCTCAGCAATGGAGAATTTGGCAAGCGTCTGGTCGGTCAGGCAGCTCGTTTCGGACTCCGACCGCAGGTTCTCACATGGAACTGGGGCCAGCCATGGGATCTGGAAATGATCGCCACTGCGCTCGACGACCTTCCGTCCGGCAGTTGGGTCTGGGGAGTCCATCATGAAACCAGTACCGGAGTGCTCAACGATCTTCCCGGATTGATGGAACTGGCCCGACAGCGCGGTGTGCGAGTGTGCATCGATGCCATCAGCAGTCTCGGTGCAGAGCCGCTCGACCTGCGTGATGTCTTCCTCGCCAGCAGCACGAGCGGCAAAGCCCTGGGATCCTGCAGCGGCATTGCGATGGTCTTCGCGAATCCGGACGAGATTGTTCAATTCGACCAGAGTTGTGTGCCGACCTGTCTGGATCTTGCCGCTGCGATGACGCACGCCGGACCACGCTTTACGTTTCCTTCGCCACCTCTCCACGCCCTGGTCGCCGCGCTGAACGAATATGCAACGCCAGCGCAGACCCGGCTTCGTTTTGAAAGCTACACAGCACTGGGACAATACGTCCGAGACGAGCTGCGACGTCTTGGCCTGACCCCTTTGGCGGATGAATGTCATGCAAGTTCCGCAATTGCCACGTTTTCCGCACCGAACGGCTGGGACTCAAATTCCTTCGTCGAGCTGTGCCGCCGCGCGGGATTTCTGATCGGCGGCCAGAGTACGTATTTGTCGGAACGACGACTTGTCCAGATTGCCACGATGGGGGCCATCCGAAAGCTGGACTGCGAAGCGTTCTTTCAGTATCTCGACAGGACGTCGTGTCTGTCGGAATTATGCGGAAGAGTTTCGTTGTGACGCCGTTGGGATGAAAAAACCTGAGGGGCTCACAGCGGCAGGAAGCAGGAGATCCTGTTTTACTGCCGTCTTTGGCTGGCGGAATGGCAGGGTCACGATGTCGCAGGATGGAATCAGAAATGACAGAAGAAAAAACGAGCAGGCGTTCACGATGCTCTCCATATTCCTGCCCGCCATTTTCCTGCCGTTCAATTTCAGGACGCTTTGATGACGTCTCGGACAAGAATGTCCAAGCGACGGGAATCACCTTTGAACCTCAAAACAGCAGCGACCTCAATACGCTGGCCGCGAATCGCAGCGTCAAAAGTGCCGCAGAACCGGCCAGCACAGATGCAGCACACAGCAGCAACACGATCTCAGAGCCGTGCAGCATGGCGATCGTCGTGCGACTGCAGCCGAGACGAAACATGGTCTGCATTTCGGACTCGCGGAGCCGCATCGAGAGGTTCACGACAAGGCCCAGCAGCAGGCACGTGACGATTCCGGCCGCGATCGAACACACCCAGGCAAGTTGCTCAATCCGGAACACGATGCTCAGCAATTCCTCAATCACTTCCGGCGGTTTCAAACACTGAGCTGTGGCCTGTGATGATGCATAGCGGCCCAGAATCTGCGTGCGGGCTTTTTCGGTTTCCGGCACCACGAGAATCGCCGTGAGCGGAAACGATGCCGGTTCGCCGTGGAAATGGAATGAGTCAATGTTGTCCTCCGTGATCTCCGTGTACGGCAACACTGCCGCGTTCGCGGTGACGGATCCGGTGCCACTGTCGCTCTTCAGAAGCAACTGCGAATCTGTTTGCGTATTCAATTCCTGATGGCCATGCCCGATCCCGTCGATGACCCACGTTGTGCGAACGTCGGTGAAGACGGCATCGTCGTCGGGCGAATGCGACTGCGCTAAGACGCCGACGACTTTCATTTTGAGGGGATAGTCCCCGGCCAGATTGAAGGCGTTGCGAGGTGCCGAAAGAATTGCATCGCCGGGATGCAACTGCATCTTCGTCGCCACATTGCTGCCCACGACGCAGTCACCGAGCAGGCTGATTGTCTGACCCTCGGCGACGCTCAATCGTCGGAATTCAAAGTACTCCGGCGACGTGCCAACGATCAGGGCTCCTTCAATTCCAGGTCGTGACTGAGTGCGATATCGGACGTGCAGCGGAATAGCATACGCTGTGGCATTCACGGTTGACAGGTTGTCGATCGATTCAACTTCGGCCATGGTGGTGTCGGCCGGTGGGAGCGTATCGAAATACAAGGCGTGCAGCGCCAGATCGATGTGGCTGCCTTTCGCTCCCAGCACGAGAGGCGTCGCGTTTGCCCGCTGAGAAATCTCACGGCGGAATTGATCCAGCACCAGACGCACGGTCACCGGAAGCCAGATCGTGATCGCCAGACTCAGCAGGATCGTCACGGAACGACCGCGATGCCACAGCAGCGACTTCCATGCAAGGTACAGGGCGTTCTTCATGTGCCGCCCTCGGCTGCTTCATGATTGGACCTCTCGTCAGTCGTTCGTTCCAGGAACTGATCGAACGGAATGATCTGATCAAACTGCGGCAGCAGCGAATGATCGTGCGTCACCATGATCAGTGTCGCGCCGGAACGATTGGTTTCCGTCCGCAGCAGCCGGACGATTCGTGCCGCATTGACCGGATCAAGGTTA
>JAYTAK010000349.1:0-4330 GCA_043737515.1 Candidatus Kuenenia sp.
ATGCTGCTTTCATCTTTCCCTTTTGCACTTTTCAGTTCTCCTTTTAATTTTGTCAATTTCCTCACAGATCTCACATCACAGAAACCAAACCATGATCGCCAGCGTAGTGGCCACGCTCGAAGACCCGGATGGCAACCTGCAGGGAATCATCGAGGAAATCTCGAAGATGTCGTGTGTGGAAACCGGAGACGTCGGTCTAAACCCACGCCGACTTCCCATCATGATTGATTCACCCGACCCGCATGCACTTGAGGAAACCACGAGACGTTTGCAGGAATGTCGCGGCGTGGCCTTCGTCGACGTTGTTTTCGTCCATTTTGAAGACGAGTTTGAAAATACATCTGCGACTCACCCAGGAAAGTCGAACCGCTCATGAATGGAGATTTACAACCGAGACCAGACGCCTGCCAGCGTCGACAGTTTATCAAAGCGTCTGCAATGGCCGCCGCCGCCGCCGTTGCCGGCGGAACAGCGTTTTCCCTGCCCATTCTGGCCGATGAACCCGCAGACGGAATCAACTGGGAAAAGGCTCCGTGCCGGTTTTGCGGGACGGGCTGCCATGTGCAGGTCGGCGTGCAGGACGGCAGGGTCGTCGCAGTCGCGGGCGACAGAAATGCGGAAGTCAACAAGGGTCTTCTATGCGTCAAAGGTTATCACGTGGGAGCGGCACTCTACGGCAAGGACCGCCTGACAAAACCGTTACTCCGTGACGGCGACCAGTACCGCGAGATCTCGTGGGAAGAAGCAATCAGGACCATTGCCGATCGAATCATCGCTGCTCCGGAACGGTTCGCGTTTTACGGTTCTGGCCAGTGGACGATTCCGGAGGGCTACGCCGCTCAGAAGTTTATGAAGGGCGGGCTGTCGAACAATCACATCGACCCCAACGCGCGGCTCTGCATGGCTTCGGCCGTCACGGGATTTCTGGCGACTTACGGCGTGGATGAACCGGCTGGCTGCTACGACGATCTTGATGCGTGCGACGTCCTTATCATGTGGGGCAACAACCCGGCGGAAATGCATCCCGTGCTGTTCTCTCGCGTGATCGATCGACGCAGTCGCGGTGAAAAAGTCACACTGATCGATATCGGTACCCGACGTACTCGGACAACCGAAGCGTGCCAGCACTACCTGGAAATGAAGGGCCACGGTGACCTGGCCATTGCCAATGGCATCGCGCATCTGCTGATCAAAAATGGAACCTACAATCAAAAATTTGTCGAATCCTTCTGCAGCTTCAAAGCTCCGGACGACGAAGAGCCCAACCTGCACGGCAAGGCGATTTCGTTTGAAGATTACAAGGCATTCCTCGAACCCTACACGCCGGAACACGTCGAAGAATTGTCCGGTGTTCCGGCCGATCAAATTCGAATGCTGGGTGATCTGTTCGGGAATCCCAGGCTGAAGATCACGTCCCTGTGGTGCATGGGCATGAACCAGCACACGCGAGGCACTGCGATCAATTCGATGGTTCACGGCGTTCATCTGCTGAGCGGTCACTTCGGCACGCCGGGCAATGCTCCGACGAGTCTCACCGGTCAGCCTTCTGCATGCGGAACCGTGCGCGAAGTCGGCACGCTGTCTCATGCACTTCCTGGTGGTCGAGTCGTCACGGACGCTGAACATCGCCAGCAGGCGGAAGAATTCTGGAACGTCCCGGCAGGCCGCATCAATGCGACTCCGGGCCATCACACCGTGAAGATGTGGGAGAGTTTCTGCACGCCGACGGACAAAGGCGGCGACATCGGCACGATCTGGGTACAGGTCACCAACCCCGGCCAGACGCTGCCGAATCTGAACAAGCTGTTCAATCCCAAAGGTGACAACAAAGCCGGGCTGGAAGACAAGTTTCTCATCGTCAGCGACGTCTATCCCACCGCCACAACACGGTTGGCCGATTTAATTCTGCCGTCAGCGATGTGGGTCGAAAAGAACGGCGTCGTTGGCAATTCGGAGCGTCGCACTCAACAGTGGTTCAAGATGGTCGATCCACCCGGTGAAGCACGCGACGACTGCTGGCAAACGATCGCGGTTGCTCACGAGTTGTTCAACCGCGGCAACGACGGCATGAAGGATCGAGACGGCGGGTTCCTGTTTGAAGTCAAAGACAAATTCGACAAGCCCGTTCCCGTCTGGGACTGGAAACACTATTACGACGTCAACATCGATGAACATCTGTTCGAAGAGTACCGGCAGTTCACCCGACTCAAACACAAAGACCTCGCACCGTACAGTGAATACGTCAAAGCACGCGGCCTTCGCTGGCCGGTCGTCGAAACCGACGGACAATGGAAAGAAACACATTTTCGATTTGCAGAGGGCTTCGATCCGTACGTCGAAGAAGGGAAAGAAATTCAGTTCTATCATTCGTCCACGCACGATGATCGTGCTCAGATCTGGTTTCATCCGTGGATCGCACCAGCAGAAGTTCCGGATGACGACTACCCGTTCATGTTGTGTACCGGGCGGGTTCTTGAGCACTGGCACAGCGGCTCTATGACACGCCGTATCCCGGAACTCAGCCGCGCGATGCCGGGAGGCTACGTCGAGATCCATGCCGAGGATGCTGCCGCTTATGGTCTTCGCAACGGCGACAAAGTGAAGATGGAATCCCGCCGTGGATCACTGGTGATTCCAATCTGGATCGATGGTCGTGGCAAACCGCCGCGCGGGACGGTTTTCATTCCGTTCTTTGACGAAACATTGCTGGTCAACGACCTGACCCTGGACGCCCTTGACCCGTTTTCAAAACAGCCGGACTACAAGAAATCGGCCGTGCGGATCAGGAAGGTGTAGCCATGACTTTCGACAGTAAGTCAAGGACCGCGCCGCTCGTGGCGTTCGTCGTGGTCTCAGTGGCCGCTGCGGGATATTTCACCGGGCTGCAGGCACCGATGAAAATCGTCGCGTCGAGTTCACCGCTTAACGTGGAAGGTCACGCCAAATCGACCACCGCTCCTGAAGCGGGCGTTGTTCCCGCACCCTATTACAAAGAGATGGCGAACGTCGCCCTCGCGCGACGTCAGCAGGCCCAACTGGCCAGTCTGAAATCAACGATTGACCCACTGGCCGAGATTAAGATCGATCCGCAGGAGAAACTCGCGGCGCTTCAGCAGCGCGAGCAGAATCGAGCCTTCAACGGAGCTCCGCCCACGATTCCTCATCCGATCGATCAACGATCGGATGCATCGTGTGTTGCGTGCCACAAGGCAGGAGCGATGACGAAGACGCTGCGAATTCCACGCATGTCTCATGCATTCCTGGCAAACTGCACGCAGTGTCATGTGGAGAGCAATCCGCGACACATGCCGGCAATCGTCTTCCATGAAAACGAATTCGCAGGCCTGGCAGCTCCAACCGCAGGCCCGCGAGCGTTCACCGGTGCGCCACCACAAATCCCGCATTCAACCTGGATGCGATCAGACTGCATGAGCTGTCACGGCTATGAAGGCCGACACGGAATCCGCACGACGCATCCATGGAGAAACAACTGTCAGCAGTGCCACGCGCCATCGGCCACGATGGATCAAACTCTGCTGATCGCGGAACCGCAGTTTCTCCCCGGCCCAGAGATTAAGAAGTAAGGCAATCATGGCAGACGGCAACAAAATGTCCCGGCGAGACTGGTTCCAACTGCGTCCGCGTCGCGTGGAATCCGACACACCGATCGACGTCGCGACAAGCGAAGCCCCCAGCGAACCGCCGATCGCCACCAAACATTTCATGGGAGAAGCACCAAACGGCCTGCAACCGATTGCCCATCCGGAAAACCACGACGGCATGAACCTGTCCGAACTGCCTCCGATGCGCGAGGCCCTGCTGTCCGAAGAACAGGTTCGTCAGTTGTTCTCCGACATCGAAGCACTGGCGTCCGACGTTTTTCTGATGCAACGATCGGCACGTTCTCAACGAGCAACGGCATCAGTAGCAACTACCGTCGAGCAACTTCGTACAGCGCAGGAATCCCTTTTGTCCGGCACGGTGCCTCGAGTACAAATCCGTTATCACTGGCAAGCCGCCAACTGGATCGACACTCTGGAGCGCCGTGAAGACGGGGTGCGGCTGATCCGCATCACACATGACCCTGCTACGTTTCTCAGTCGCCCATCGACCAATATTCAATAATCACTCGGCCGTTGATTCCGGAGTCTGCGACAGATCCCAGACAACGCTTATTGAGATTCTGCTGACCTCATTCGGTCTACATCGACCGTCGCGCCGAACGAAGTGGTAACCCAGTCCTGCAGATGTGATCAAATTGATGGCGATCCACTCGCGTTTTCCTGCCTTGCTCGCCACGGTCGGAATCCGGTTCGTTCGAGAATTCTCT